>JAFMSC010000191.1 GCA_017353825.1 Hyphomicrobiaceae bacterium
GAGGCAGACATGGCCTCACGCCGCCGGCGGCGTGTTCTCGTTGGCCGGCGGCGGCACGGCGCCGGCGTCGTTGGGAGCGCGCGGCTTCGGTCCGCCCTGGGCGACGCCCACCATGGCTGGGCGGAGCACCCGATCAGCGATGGTGTAGCCCGCCTGGTAGATCTCGACGATGGTGCCTGAGGGCACGTCGCTGCGCGGTATCTGCCGCACCGCCTCGTGCAGGTGCGGGTTGAACAGCTCGTTGATGGGCTGCAGGCGCTTGATGCCGTGGCGGTCGAGCACATTCAGAAGCTCGCGCTCCGTCATCGTCACGCCATCCAGGAAGCTCTTGAGCGTCGGGTCTTTCTCCGCGGCGCCCGGTGGCACCGCGTCGATGGCGCGCTGGAAATTGTCGCCAACGCCGACGATGTCCTTGGCGAGCTTGGTGATGGCGTACTTGGCGGCCTCCTCCCGCTCACGCTCGGCGCGCTTGCGGGTGTTCTCCATCTCGGCGTGCGCTCTGAGCCACTTGTCCTTCAGGTCGTCAACCTCGGCCTGCAGCGCAGCAACCACCTCCTGCAGGCTCTTGGCACCCTGGGCTGCGGCGCTCTGGGGTTGAGAAGGGGCCGCCGGCTCCGACGCCGCGCCCGGCTGCTCGGTCTCGTTCTTCTTCGGGTCGGAATCGTTGGGTGGTGTGTTGGCCATCAGCAAATTCCGCGCTTGAGATTGGTCCAGCGGCGGACCTGATGCCGCCGATCGATACCAGCATTGGTCGATCCAGGCGGTCGGTCCTGGCCGTCGTATCATGGGCGCATATCAGCCAAACGCATGAAAAAATCAAGTCGGGGCAAAATCAAGTCAGCACCCGCCCGATAAGCCTGGCCGTATAGTCCACCATGGGGATAATTCGCGCATAGTTGAGGCGGGTCGGACCGATCACGCCGATCACGCCCACGATCTTGCTCCGCTCGTCCTTGAACGGCGACACCACCAGTGAAGACCCCGATAGCGAGAATAGCTGGTTTTCGGAGCCGATGAAGATGTGGACGCCCTCGCCGTGTTCAGCGAGGCCCAGGAGCTGCGCCAGCTCGCGCTTGCTCTCGAAGGCGTCGAACAGCTGGCGGATACGCTCCAGGCTTTCGAGCCCGTCCACGTCCTTGAGCAGGTTGGCCTGGCCGCGCACGATCAGGTTCTGCTTGCCGTCGAGTGCGCCCGACCAGGTGGCAAGGCCTGCCTCGATCACCTTCTGTGTGAGCGCGTCCAGCTCCTTCTTGGCGGTGGCCTGCTCCTTCTCGATCCTGGCCTTCGCTTCGTCCAGGGTGAGGCCGGTGATGTGCGCGTTGAGATAGTTGGTGGCCTCCGCCAAGCTCGATGCCGGCAGCCCCTTCGGCAGCGTGATGACGCGATTCTCCACCTCCTGGTCCTCGCCCACCAGGATCACAAGCGCCTTGCCAGGCTCCAGAGGCACGAACTCGATGTGCTTGAGCCGGCCCACCTGCTTGTCGGCGAGCACCATGCCGGCGCAGTGCGAGAGCCCGGAGATCATCTCGCCCGCCCTGGTGAGCACCTGCTCGAACGCCTTCTCGCCGCGGGCGCCGAGCTGGGCCTCGATGGCACGTCGTTCGTCCTCCACGAGGTCGCCGACCTGCAGGAGACCGTCGACGAACAGGCGCAGCCCGGTCTCAGTGGGCAGCCGGCCTGCCGAGGTATGCGGGGCGTAGATCAAGCCCAGGCGCTCAAGGTCGGACATCACGTTGCGCACCGAGGCCGGCGACAGCGTCATGGGCAGCTGGCGCGACAGATTGCGCGAGCCGACCGGCTCACCGGTGGCGAGGTAGCTCTCGACGATCTCGCGGAAGATGGTGCGCGAGCGTTCATTGAGCCGCTGCAGGTTCGAGAGGCTCGTTGGGGCGGGCTTTCCGAACGGCTTGTCGGTGCTCATGGAAGCTAAGGGCGTCAGACCATCCGGCTCTGACACGATCCCTACTCCTGCTTCAGCCGCGCGGCCATCTGCTTGGCGCGCCGGCGCTGGACGGAGGATGGGATGCGCAGCGCCTCGCGATACTTGGCCACTGTGCGGCGGGCGATATCGATGCCGTCGGCCTTCAGGCATTCCACGAGCTTGTCGTCCGACAGCACCGACTGCGGCGTTTCTGACTCGATGAGCTGGCGGATGCGGTGCCGCACCGCCTCGGAGGAGTGCGCTTCGCCGGTGCCGTTGGCCGCCGAGATGGCCGAGGTGAAGAAATACTTCAGCTCGAAGATGCCGCGCGGCGTCGACATGTACTTGTTGGAGGTGACGCGGCTGACGGTCGACTCGTGCATGTTGATGGCGTCCGCCACCGCGCGCAAATTGAGCGGCTTCAAGTGCTCGACCCCGTGGGCGAGGAAGCCCACCTGCTGGCGCACGATCTCCTCGGCCACCCGCAAGATGGTGCGCGCGCGCTGGTCGAGGCTCTTCACCAACCAGTTGGCGTTCTGCAGGCAGTCGAGGAGGTAGCCCCGATCCTCATTCGAACGCGCCGTCTTGGCGACGTTGGCGTAGTAGCTGCGGTTGACGAGCACACGCGGCAGCGTTTCGGTGTTGAGCTCCAGAACCCAGCCGCCGTCGGGCGCCGGGCGCACCAGGACATCAGGAAGGATCGGCTGGATCTGGATGGAGCCGAATTTGAGTCCCGGCTTCGGGTTGAGCCGCTTGATCTCGGCCACCATCTCGATGAGTTCGTCGTGGTCGACGCCCACCGCCCGGCGCAGGGCACCGAGGTTGTGGTTGCCGAGCAGCGCCAGGTTATCGAGCAGCTTGGCGATCTGCGGGTCGTAGCGGTTGGCGTCCTTGAGCTGCAACGCCAGGCACTCCGCCAGGTCGCGCGCGAACACGCCGGGCGGGTCGAAGCCCTGCAGGCCGGTCAGCACCTTCGCAACCAGCGATCGCGGCGCACCCAGGCGGGCCGCAACGTCGTCCAGGCTACCGCGTAGGTAGCCCGATTCATCGACCATGTGGATGAGATGCGCCCCGATCAGCCGCTCGGCTGGGTCGGTCACCATCAGGTTGAGCTGCTCCGTCAGGTGATCGGCCAGCGAGCGCGAGGCGGCGACGAACTCCTCGAGGTTGGCGCCTTCAGAACCGTCGCCGTTGTGGGTCGAAGGCCGCACCGAGGCCCAGCCGATCCTGTCGCCCGGATGCTCCCCGTTGGGAGGGGTGCTCTCGCCATTACGGACCTCCGGCTTGCCGTCGTCGCGAACGCCGAATTTTTGCTGCGGGCCGGTCTCGGCCTGCGCCGCCTCCCTTGCGATTTCCTCGCGCTCCAGCAAGGGATTGCGTTCGAGCTCGTTCTCAACGAAGACGCCGAGCTCGAGATTGGAAAGCTGGAGGAGGCGAATGGCCTGCTGCAGCTGGGGGGTCATGACCAGCTGCTGACCTTGCCGCAACTCGAGCTTCGGCGTGAGCACCATAGCCGCTATGGTTTGCCAGGACACCTTGCCCGGTCAAGACATAACGACGCCACATTCAGCCGAATGTCCGGCCGAGGTAGACTTGGCGGACCATCTCGTTGTTGATGATTTCCTGAGGCCTCCCGTGAATAAGCACCTGGCCGTCGTAAATAATGTAGGCCCGGTTGACCATGTTGAGGGTCTCGCGGACGTTGTGGTCGGTGATCACGACGCCGATTCCGCGTCTGGTAAGATGGTGCACGGTGTTCTGGATTTCTTCGACCGCCCTTGGGTCGATGCCCGCGAAGGGCTCGTCCAGCAGCATGAAGGAGGGGCCCGTCGCCAGCGCCCTGGCGATCTCGCAGCGGCGCCGCTCGCCCCCCGATAGGGCGATCGAGGGGGCTTTGCGTTTGTGGGTAATTCCGAACTCTTCCAATAAGTTATCCAGCTGCTCCCGGCGCCGCCTGCGGTTCGGCTCCACGAGCTCCAGCACACTCATGATGTTCTGCTCAGTGGTCAGCCCGCGAAAGATGGACTGCTCCTGCGGCAGGTAGCCGATGCCGAGGCGGGCGCGGCGGTACATGGGCAAGCGCGTGACATCGCGCCCATCGAGCGTGACCCAGCCGGCATCCGCCGCCACCAGGCCGGTAATCATGTAGAAGAGCGTGGTCTTGCCGGCGCCGTTAGGCCCGAGGATGCCCACCGCCTCGCCACGGCTGGCCGCGAGGGAGACGCCCCGCACCACCATCTGGCTGCGGTAGCTCTTGCGCAGGTCGTGCACGCTGAGCCAGCCTTCGCCGGAGGGCGTGGCCTCGTACGGGTCCTCGCCCGGCGCGTAGCCGTTGCCGCGGAGGCCGCTTAAAGGGTGGCGCAGCGCGACCTTGTCAGGGCTGCGGCGGGCGGAGAACAGCCTCATCCTTTGGTCCTAATGCACACTCGGCTCATGCCCGCCAATACCTAGAGCAAATCTGTGGCGCGAACATCACAGCCCGACTGGTAACGTCTCTACCCCTCACTGCGCGTTGGCCTCGGGGACCTTTTTCTTGAGGGTATCCAAATCCTTCGCCTTGGGCTGCCTGGGCTGAAATAGGACGCACGTCTTTCCCACCGGACACGCGCTGACCTTCTCGGCCGGCGTGGGGCCCGAGGTGGCGACGGCGCTCGACGATGTGGCGGGCCCCGTGACACTCGGGGGAGGGCCTTGTGGAGGCGGCGGCGGCGTTTCGGCCTCGACGTGAGAGATGCCGGTCGTGAGATCGACGTGGAGACGCTCCCCCCTGACCACGTCGAGCTTATTGGAGTCGTCCACGGGGCGGGTCATGGTTACGCCACCATCACCATAAAGAAGCGCCGTGTTGGCCTTGACGTCGAAGTCGGCCGATTTGCCTGAGGCCGTCTGGCCGTCTTTGGAGGTGAGGATCACACCGTTCCGGGCCTCCATGCGTGTGATCTCGCTCGTCTCCTGTCCCTTCCCCTTCCCCTTCCCCTTCCCCTTGCCCTTGAGAGCCTGCGCTTCATCGCCGGCATGGGTGATGCCGATGCCGGCCTGCCCGGTGTAGAAAACGGTCAGCTCCGCGGTGCGCAGCTCCATGTCGTCCTGCCGGGCCACGACGTTGCCCCTGAAGATGGCCTTGTTGGCGGCGTCATTCACTTCGAGCGTGTCGGCGACCACGTTCATCGGCGCGTTGCGGTCCGCCTTGAAGGAGCCCAGCGGGTTTCCCTGCACCGCCTCGACGATCGCCGGGCGCTTGGGCTGCCGCGTCGGCGCGGCGCCGTTCTGGTAGAACTTGGCGCTGATGCGTCCACCCTCGTCGGGCGCGTCCAGCCGGGTCAGCCCGGCTTTGCGGTCAACCTGCAGCCGGCCGCCCTTCAGGACATTCTTGTCCTGGGTGGCGACCACGCTGCCCGCGAACACCGCGCTGTCCTGAGCCGCGTCGAAATCCACGGTATCGCTGGTGATGTGCCGGTCGGCGCCGGCCGTGGTCACGACGCCAGTGCGAGCCGAGAGATGTGTGAGGCGCGTGCCGTCCTTGCCGGGCTCCCCAGTGGCATCCTTGGTGGCGTCCTTGGCCTCCGCGGCCGCCGGCGCGCCCGCGCTCGTCATGGCGGCCGCCGCCTTGCCCTCATAGTTGACCGAAAGCGACGGCGCCTGCAGCTTGGTGTCGCCCTGCACCGCCACGACCTTGCCGCGGAACTGCGCGGTCTTGGCCGCATCGTCCACGTCCAGCTCCTCGGCGTGCACGTCAACCGGCTGGCGCGCATCCGTGCCGATGCCGAGCGTCTTTCCCTGCTGCGGCGACAGGCGCACGGCCACCTTCCCGCGGAATTCAACGATCCGGCTCTTATTGTACATTGTCATGGCGGCGGCGTTGACCGAGCCCGTGGGTGTGCTTGCGGTCACAGGGTCCTTGGAGACCACCTTGCCTTCTTTGGAGTAGATCATCGCCCGCGACAGGCGGGCCGTCGTGCCGTTGGTGCCGTCGATCTCGATGCCGTCGAACAGCTCCAGCTGACCCGTCTTTTGCTCGTATAGTCCGTACTTGGCCTTTAGCCGCGTGACCGTGCCGCTGGTCTGGGTGAGATCGCCGCTCACGTCGATCAGCTTGATGGGCTCCTTCTGGTTGAACGCGACCACCGCCCGCTTAGCGCGCACCTCATAGCGTCCGTCCTTGGTGAAGTCGAAATAGGTCGCGTCCTTCATGGTCAGGTCGTCGGCGCTGACCACGATTGTGCCGAGCTTCAGGTGATCTTTCGCCTTCACGGCGATGGCCACGCCCACGGCGTATACGGACAGCGTCGCCAGGGCACCGAGCGGCAGCGCCAAGCGCAGCACAGCCACGAAGCGGCTGTGGCGCCGCGCCTGGGTGAAGGCGCGCGCTCGCCGCGACACCAGCGCAAGGGCGGTGGAGGAGGTACGGCGCGCGTTCCCGGTATTGACGGCGATGGCCATGTATTCCCCCCAGCAATATGCCCCCAAATGTAGCCCGCATCTGCTTGCGCCGCCCACGGCGGGCGGAGCCCGGCCGAGACTCGACCCAAGACTCGACCGAAGACTCGACCGAAGACTCGACCGAAGACTCGGCCCGAAACTTAGCGATTCGCCGTTAAAATGGCGCTCAATTGGGGTGAGATTGGGACTTGCCGCCGCCCCAAGCACTTGGACTTGTGTCGCTTTTTCGTGAACGGCCCGAACGCGCCGGCCCCTTGGTGGGCCACGGCTGCAAGCCAGCTCAGTGGGCAAAGATATCGGTGTCCTCGAAGCCCGCCAAGTCCAGCCGAGCGCGCGTGGCGACGAATTGAAAGCACGCCTCGGCGAAGGGGGTTCGGCCCTCCCGCTCAAGCATGGCGTCGAGCCTGGATTTCAGCGCATGCAGATAGAGGACGTCGGATGCTGCATAGTGGCGCTGTTGGTCGGTGAGCTTCTCGGCGCCCCAGTCGGAGCTCTGCTGCTGCTTGGACAGCTCTACGCCCAGGAGCTCGCCGCACAGGTCCTTAAGGGCGTGGCGGTCGGTGTAGGTTCTCACCAACTTGGAGGCGATTTTGGTGCAGTAGATGGGCTGGGTGGTGACACCCAGGTATTGCTGCAGGGCCGCCACATCGAAGCGCGCGAAATGGAAGATCTTGAGAACGGCTGGATTGGCCAGCAGGGCCTTCAAGTTGGGTGCCGACCAGTCGCTGCCATCGAACTGCACCAGATGGGCGCTGCCATCACCCGCCGACAGCTGCACCAGACAAAGCCGGTCGCGGTGGGGCCTCAACCCCATGGTCTCCGTGTCCACCGCCACGCTCGACCCGAAGTCGAGGCCGTCCGGCAGGTCGTTGTTGTGGAGCTTGATGATGGGGGTCACGGGTCGTCAAGCCGATCAGCGCGCTCGCACCAGCCTGGCGTGGCCATGGCCGGTTCTGGCGCGGGTGGTGCCCAGGAGAGGACTCGAACCTCCACGGCTGTTACACCGCTAGTACCTGAAACTAGTGCGTCTACCAATTCCGCCACCTGGGCAGGCAGGTTGGGCGCTAGTTAGGACCCACCTTCCGGCTTGTCAATTGCGCGCACGTTGCCGTCTTCACAGCCGGCGCCCGCGCGGCTAATCCATGGCTGCATTTGGGGCGTTCCGGGGCGCAGTGGCGCCTTGGGCCCTTTGCGGTGCTGGGTGCAGGGGAGAGTCGGGCGATGACCTCGCGGCTGGAGCAGGGAAGCCTGGTGACCGTATTTGGCGGTTCGGGCTTCCTCGGTCGCTACGCCGTGCGTGCGCTCGCCGCCGACGGCTGGCGCGTGCGCGCGGGCT
>JAFMSC010000547.1 GCA_017353825.1 Hyphomicrobiaceae bacterium
GCCGCCGCCAGCGCCGGGGCATCGTTGACGCCGTCGCCGGCCATGGCCACCACGCGCCCCTCGCGGCGCAGCCGCTCAACGACCCGGCCCTTGTCCTCGGGCAGCACCTCGGCCTCCACCTCCGCGATCCCGAGCCTGGCGGCCACCGCGCGGGCCGTGGCGGCACTGTCGCCGGTCAGCATCACCACACGGATGCCGGCCTCCTTCAGGGCGGCGAGTGCACCGGGCGTGGTAGCCTTGATGGGGTCGGCGATGGCAATTGCCCCGGCCGCCTGCCCGTCGATGGCGACGAACACCACGGTGGCGCCCTCCTGGCGCAGCCGGTCGGCCGCGGCGGCGAGCCCACTGCCCGCATTGCCCGACACGTTGATGCCGGCCTCCTCAAGGATGCGCTGGTTGCCGGCGATGAGGCGCCGTCCATCGACCACACCCGTAACGCCCTTGCCGGTGGGCGCATTGAAGTTGCTCGCCTGGGCGAGGGAGAGGCCGCGCTCGCGCGCCGTCGCTACGATGGCGGCGGCTAGCGGGTGCTGGCTGCCGAGTTCAAGGCTCGCGGCCATCCACAGCACGTCGGTCTCCGACTGACCGGCTGCGGTTCGCACAGCCACCACCTTGGGCTTGCCCTCGGTCAAGGTGCCGGTCTTGTCCACCACAATGGTGTCGACCTTTTCGAAGCGCTCCAGGGCCTCCGCGTTCTTGATGAGCACGCCGCTGCGAGCCCCGCGACCCACGCCAACCATGATCGACATGGGCGTGGCGAGGCCAAGCGCGCACGGGCAGGCGATGATGAGCACCGAGACGGCGGCGATCAGGGCGAAGGCGAAGCGCGGCTCCGGACCCCAGATCGCCCACGCGAGGAACGTCAGCACGGCCGTCGCGATCACCAGGGGCACGAACCAGCCCGAGACCTGGTCGGCCAGACGTTGGATGGGCGCGCGGCTGCGCTGCGCCGCAGCGACCATTTCAACGATGCGGGCCAGTACCGTGTCGCGGCCCACCTTGTCGGCGCGCATCACGAAGCTGCCCGACTGATTCATGGTGCCGCCGATCAGCCTCGCGCCCACTTGCTTGGTGACGGGCATCGACTCGCCGGTCACCATCGACTCGTCCACCGAGCTGCGGCCGTCGATCAGCTCTCCGTCCACGGGCACCCTTTCGCCGGGCCGCACACGCAGGCTGTCACCCACCACGACCGCGCCGAGATCGATGTCCTCGTCGCCCCCGTCCGGGCGGATGCGGCGTGCGCGTTTGGGCGCCAGGTCGAGCAGGGCGCGGATGGCGCCGCCGGTCGCCTCGCGCGCTTTCAGTTCGAGCACCTGACCCAGCAGCACCAACACCGTGATGACGGCGGCCGCCTCGAAGTAAACGGGCACCGCGCCATCCATGGTGCGGAAGGCCGCTGGAAACAGGTTGGGGAAGAGCGTTGCAACGGTGCTATAGGCCCACGCCACGCCGGTACCCATGGCGATCAGCGTGAACATGTTGAGGTTACCGGTGCGGACCGAGATGGCGCCGCGCTCGAAGAACGGCCGACCGGCCCACAACACAACCGGGGTCGCCAGCACCAGCTCAATCCAATTGGAAAGCTTTAAGCCGGTCAGCATGTGAAGGTCGGTGAGGTGGCTGCCCATCTCCAGGACGAACACCGGCAGCGTGAGCGCGAAGCCGATCCAGAACCGCCGCGTCATGTCGGCAAGCTCTGGGTTGGGCTCAGCGTCGGGGGTCGCGAGCTCAGGATCCAGCGCCATGCCGCAGATGGGGCAGGAGCCGGGTCCTACCTGCCGGACCTGCGGATGCATCGGGCAGGTGTAGATCGCGCCCCTTGGCACCGGCTCGGCGCGCGCCTGCTCGGGCGCGAGATATCTCTCGGGGTTGGCGATGAACTGCTCGCGACAGCGGGCGGAACAGAAGTAATAGGGCCTTCCCCCGTGCATAGCTGTGGGCTTTGCGGTGTGAGGGTCCACGCTCATGCCGCACACGGGGTCCTTCGCGGCGCCTCCCACCGGAGCAGCGCGGTGGCCATGCTGGTGGGGCCGATCCCCACCACGGCAGGCGCCAGCTCGGTGCCGTTCCCCGTTCGCGTCCGCGGGGCCAGGATGATGTCCGCTCATGGTCCGCCTCGAACCCCTGCGTGGGTATGCGATCCATTGACCGGCTATACTCCGGTAGGGTATGTGTCAAGCCATGAACGGGTCGGTCAAAGCTGCGTGCTTGAAACGCCTGAGCCGCATCGAAGGCCAGGTGCGCGGTCTGTCCCGCATGGTTGACGAGGACCGCTATTGCATCGACATCGTGACGCAGCTGTCGGCCGTGCGCGCGGCCCTGCGCCGCGTGGAGCAGGAGATTCTGCGCGACCACGTGAGCCACTGCCTCAAGGAGGCAATGCGCAGCAATGACCTCGACGACCAGACCCACAAGATCGACGAGCTGATGGACGTGCTTGCCCGCTCAAATGCGTAGATTGGCAGGGTCGGCCAAGCACGAAGCGGGATGCCGTGACGGGCGTTGGCCGAACCAC
>JAFMSC010000548.1 GCA_017353825.1 Hyphomicrobiaceae bacterium
GGAGGAGGTGTCGCAGACTGCGCCGGAGAGCTTCTGGTTCCAACTCTACAGTCTGCCGGCCCAGGACCACCGCGTGACCTTCGACCTTGTCCGCCGCGCCGAGGCCGCCGGCGCGCTGGTGCTGGCCGTGACCGTGGACATCCCGGTGCCGGGACGGCGCGTGCGCGACATGCGCAACGGCTTCTCGGTGCCGAGGCGCATCACGCCCAGGATGATGGCAGGCGCGCTGCTGCGCCCGGCTTGGCTGGCGGCGCTGGCGCGGGCGGGGATGCCGCATTTCGAGAACATGGCGGCCTACTGCCGGCCCGGCGCGCGCAAGCGCGAGTACGACACGTTCGTCAAGGCCGCGCGCTCCGGCTCCGGCATCACGTGGGAGACGCTGGCCCGCATCCGCGAGCGTTGGCCGCGGGCCCTGCTGGTAAAGGGCATCCTCAGTCCCGCCGATGCCGAGAAGGCGCTGGCCCTGGGCTGCGATGGCGTGGTCGTATCCAACCACGGCGGCCGCCAATTCGACGCGTCTCCAGCATCCATCGATGTGCTGCCGGCGGTCCGCGCCGCTGTCGGCGAGCGCATGTGCGTGCTTATGGACAGCGGCATCATGTCCGGCCTTGACGTGCTGAAGGCGCTGGCCTGCGGCGCGGACGCCGTCCTGGCCGGGCGCGCCTTCATGCTGGGCCTGGCGGCGCTCGGCGCCGACGGGGCACGGCATGTGGCGCGGACGCTGATCGAAGAGCTAAAGATCGCCCTGGCCCACACCGGCGCGTGCGACCCGGCAGGCGCCGCAAGGCTCGTGGTACGCCATCGCGCCGCGTGGCGCCGGGAGGATTTCGCAGCGCCAGGGTCAGGCCCGTCGCGGCTCATCCCTCATTCAGCGACAAACGGCGGAGGCGACGTGTCTGCCCCGGTTCTGATCGAGGGGTCCGATCCCGCGCCCGCAGCCAACACGGAACTGCGTGCATGAAGGTCGCAGACGCGATTCGCGCAGATCCTAATGCCGTGCGGGCGTCGGGATGGTCATCGGCGACCCGGTGGACGAGGACGGTGGATGTGGCCAACATCATCATCACCCACGATGACCCAGCCCGTCGCCAAGCTGCTTGGGTGGCCCTCGCCATGGGCGCCGAGCTCGCCTGCCTCGACAAGCCGTGCATCAACGAACCCCGCTTCGCCATCGAGGTGAAGGGGTCCCTAGCGTGCGGCGGCCTTGGCTTCGATGGCGTCCCAGATGAGCGCGGCGATGTCGGGGCCGCCGAAGGCTTTCACCTGGCGGATGCCGGTGGGGGAGGTGACGTTGATCTCGGTAAGGTAGGGGCCGATCACGTCGATGCCGGTGAAGATGAGGCCGCGCCGCTTCAGCTCGGGGCCCAGCCTGGCGCAGATCTCGCGGTCCCGCGCGGTAAGTTCGGTGGCTGCCGCCGTGCCGCCCACGTGCAGGTTGGAGCGGGTTTCGTCGGCCGCCGGCACGCGGTTGATGGCGCCGGCCACCTCGCCGTCCACCAGGATGATGCGCTTGTCGCCGGCACGGACCTCGGGGCGGTACTGCTGCACCATGAAGGGCTCGCGGAAGACGGTCAGGAACAGCTCCACCAGCGAGTTGAGGTTGGTGTCGCCGGGCGCCACCCGGAAGATGGACGAGCCGCCGTTGCCGTAGAGCGGCTTTAGGATGATGTCCTTGTGCTCGGCGCGGAAGCGCCTCACATCGTCGGGGCTGCGCGTGACGAGCGTGGGCGGCATCAGGTCGAGGAAGTCGAGCACAAACACCTTCTCGGGCGCATTGCGCACGTTGGAGGGGTCGTTGACCACCAAGGTCCTGGGGTGGATGCGCTCCAGGAGGTGCGTGGTGGTGATGTAGGCCAGGTCGAAGGGCGGGTCCTGGCGCAAGAGCACGGCGTCCAACTCGGACAGGTCGACCGTGCGTGGCTCGGAGAGCTGGTAGTGGTCGCCCACCCGGTCCTCGACGTGCAAGCTCGCACCCCTGGCGAGCAAGCGGCCCTGGTGGAGGGCGAGATTGGGCGGTGTGTAGTAGAACAGCGAATGCCTCCGCCGCTGCGCCTCCAGCAGCAGCGCGAAGGTGGAATCGCCCGCAATATCGATGCGGTCGATCGGGTCCATCTGACAGGCGACGCGAAGGGGCATGGAGTGCCTCAGAGCTCGCTGCCGGTCCGTTCGGCCGGGCGTTCGAGGATAGGGTATCTCCCGGCCATACCAGGCACCAAGATCAGTTGTCTACGCTCGGGGCGCGCGCTCCGGGTCACGCCCCCGCCCCGCAGCGCCTGATGCTTGCGCCCTGAACTCGATCAGCAAGGCGTTCGGCGGGTGCGCCGGCAGGCGGCTGGGCACCACCAGGATGGCGCGAGGCCGCGGTCGCGGTTGCGCTAGCCCAGCTTTCTCAATAGCAGGCGTGGCGGGCGGTCCAGGGTTCGGCGGCGCACGATGCGCCGGCCGGTACTGGGTGAGCGCGGCCTCGGCCTCGGCGCAGGTGGCCGACGGTGGCGCCCGGCCCGGCGCCCCTATC
>JAFMSC010000549.1 GCA_017353825.1 Hyphomicrobiaceae bacterium
TGGACATGGGCGGTTCCGACCTGTGGTCAATTCCCTTGAGAGCGCTTGAGGCCGCCCATCCCCCTGCGCTACAACGCGCGCCAATCCCCAATTCAAGCGCAAAGAGGACGAGGCCGGTGGCCAATCCCCAATACGTCTATCACATGCACAAGCTCTCCAAGACCTATGCGGGGGGCAAACAGGTGCTGAAGGACATCTCGCTGTCGTTCTTCCCCGGCGCCAAGATCGGTGTCGTGGGCCTCAACGGGACGGGCAAGTCCACGCTGCTCAAGATCATGGCTGGCGAGATTGAGGACTACGTCGGAGAGGCTTGGGCCGCCGACGGCGTCAGCGTCGGCTACCTGCCGCAGGAGCCGGAACTCGATCCCGAGAAGGACGTGCTGGGCAATGCCATGCAAGGCGTGGCCGAGAAGCAGGCCCTGGTGGATCGCTACAACGAGCTCGCCGCTAACTATTCCGACGACAGCGCCGACGAGATGGCCAAGCTGCAGGACGAGATCGAGGCACAGGGCCTATGGGACCTCGACGCCCAGGTGGAGCAGGCGCTTGATGCTCTGCGCTGTCCGCCGGGCGATGCCCTCGTCTCCACGCTGTCCGGCGGCGAGAAGCGTCGCGTGGCGCTGTGCCGGCTGTTGCTTTCCAAGCCCGACATCTTATTGCTGGACGAGCCCACCAACCATCTGGACGCGGAATCGGTGGCGTGGCTGGAGCGCTATCTGCGCGACTATCCCGGCTGCATCATGCTCGTCACGCACGATCGCTACTTCCTCGACAACATCACCGAGTGGACCTTGGAGCTCGATCGCGGGCAGGGCGTGCCCTACAAGGGCAACTACTCGAGCTGGCTGGAGCAGAAGGCCAAGCGCCTTGAGGTCGAGAAGGGTCAGGAGGAGGCCAAGCAGCGCACGCTCAAGCGCGAGCTGGAATGGATCCGTTCCTCGCCCAAGGCGCGGCAGGCCAAGTCCAAGGCCCGCATCGCGGCCTACGATAGGCTGGCCGAGGAGGCCGGGCGCGAGGAAGCGGGCAAGGCGCAGATTCAGATCCCGCCCGGTCCGCGCCTCGGCGGTCTGGTGGTCGAGGCCGAGGGTCTCTCAAAGGCGTTTGGCGATCGCCTGCTGATCGACCATCTGTCCTTCAAGCTCCCGCCCGGCGGCATCGTCGGCGTCATCGGCCCGAACGGCGCCGGCAAGACCACGCTCTTCAAGATGCTCACCAACCAGGAGAAGCCCGACGCTGGCACCATCCGTCTGGGCGAGACGGTGAAGCTCGGCTATGTCGACCAGAGCCGGGCGCATCTCGACGACAAGAAGAGCGTGTGGGAGGAGGTGTCAGGCGGCAAGGATATCATGAAGCTCGGCGACAAGATGGAGGTGAACTCGCGCGCCTATGTGTCCTGGTTCAACTTCAAGGGACCGGACCAGCAAAAGAAGGTGGGCCTGTTGTCCGGCGGCGAGCGGAACCGCGTCCACCTCGCCAAGATGCTCAAGGAGGGCGGCAACCTGCTCCTGCTTGACGAGCCAACCAACGACCTCGACACCGAAACGCTATCGGCCCTGGAGGCGGCGCTGGAGGACTTCGCCGGCTGCGCCGTGATCATCAGCCACGACCGCTTCTTCCTCGATCGCATGGCCACCCACATCCTGGCCTTCGAGGGCGACAGCCACGTGGAATGGTTCGAGGGCAACTACCAGGACTACGAGGAGGACAAGAGGCGCCGCCTGGGCGACGCCGCCGTCGAGCCGCACCGCATCAAGTTCAAGCGTTTCGAGCGGCGCTAGGCAGCCATCTCGAACCGGAGCCGCCTCAAGGGCGTCGGCGGCGAGCGCAGACCCGGTTGTTGGCGCTTTCCGCCTTCACCGGGTGGTGTTCGTCAGCAGACGGGCCGGTGCCGTGTTGCGCCAGGCCATCCTGAGCGCGCTCTCGAGCGTGGCGGCGTCCACGGAGGCGAGGTGAACCTGCGTCCAGCCGCGCCGCCCCCAGGCCCCCGCGGCCGGCCTGAAGCCGGCCGGCTCCGCGGCCAGCAGGACCTCCTGCTGCTCTGGTGCCAACTTGACCGTGCCCCACGCCTTGTCGGGCACGGCGAGCGAGGCGAAGATCTTGTTGCGCACGCGGAAATCCGGATGGCCCATATGCGCGCCCTCGCTGGCCTCCGGCAGGCCGAGAGCGAGCCGGCGGAAGGTGGCGGCTGTCACGGGCATTGTCGGTCCCTCCGAAGGGGGCCGGGACGGCCTGGTGGCGTCGGCGCGCGGATCCCCCCTCGACGTTTCCCATCGATTGCGACCTTGTACAAGCGCCGCCGGCCGCGGCCCTGCGCATTTGACAGCCCGGAGCCGGGTTGGCATAGGCATCGCGCCAAGTAAGGACCAGGAGCGCAGCGCTGCCCCGATGCCGAAGATCACCTACATCGAGCATGACGGAACCGCCCGCACGGTGGAAGGGGAGACCGGCTCCACCGTGATGGAGACGGCGCTCAAGAACGATGTGCCCGGCATCGTCGCCGAATGCGGCGGCTC
>JAFMSC010000030.1 GCA_017353825.1 Hyphomicrobiaceae bacterium
CGCGAGGCCGTCAAGGGCGACATCGACGGCTGAAGCTCGCCGCCCTGGAAAGAATCAGAACATCGTCGCCAGCACGCGGTCGGGCGGCTTGTGCCCGTCGGCGAAGGTCTTGATGTTGATGATGACCTTCTCGCCCATGTCGATGCGGCCCTCGACGGTGGCGGAGCCCATGTGCGGCAGCACCACCACGCGGTCGCTCGCGAGCAGCTTGGGGTTGATGGCCGGCTCGTGCTCGAACACGTCAAGTCCGGCGCCGGTGATCTGGCCTGCCTCCACCAACCGCGCCAGCTCGTTCTCGTCGATCACTTCGCCGCGCGCGGTGTTGACCACGTAGGCGGTGGGCTTCAACAGTTTCAGCCGCCGCGCCGAAAGTAGGTGGTAGGTGGCGGGCGTGTGCGGGCAGTTGACGGACACGATATCCATGCGTGCCAGCATTTGGTCGAGGCTTTCCCAGTAGGTCGCCTCCAGCTCGTGCTCGACGGCTTCGGGCACGCGGCGCCGGTTGTGGTAGTGGATCTGCAAACCGAACGCCTTGGCGCGGCGCGCCACCGCTTGGCCGATACGCCCCATGCCGATGATGCCGAGCCGCTTGCCGAAAATGCGGTGGCCGAGCATCCAGGTGGGCGACCAGCCGACCCAGGCGTTCCTCGGGTCCTTGAGCAACGCCGCGCCCTCGGCCAGCCGGCGCGGTACCGCCAGGATCAGGGCCATGGTCATGTCGGCGGTGTCCTCGGTAAGGACGCCCGGCGTGTTGGTGACGATGATGCCGCGCTCGCGCGCGGTGTCGAGGTCGATGTTGTCCACGCCGTTGCCGAAGTTGGCGATCAGCTTGAGCTCGGGGCCCGCCTGGGCGATGAGCGCCCGGTCGATGCGGTCGGTGACGGTGGGCACGAGCACGTGGGCCGTGCGCACGGCCTCGGCCAGATCGGCCTGCCGCATGGGCCGATCGTCGATATTGAGGCGCGCATCGAACAGCTCGCGCATGCGCGTTTCCACCACCTCCGGCAGCTTGCGCGTGACGATCACCAGGGGCTTCTTCAAAGGTGTCGGCATGGCGGGCGGGACCGGCTAGTGGGAGATCGTGCGCGCTCTGGGGCTCCCTTCGGCGTCCGCTGGGCCGCCCTCCGCTCAACGCAGCACACTTTGTCTCACAGATCCCGCCGCAAAGGCAACGTGCCGGTCATGTGGGGCACGCGTGAGCGGTTGCATCTGCCTTCGGAACGACCGGGCCCGACATCGGCCCGCCGTTTTCCTGTCCTTGATCATGGCGGCCAAAATCGTGCATTGGACAGACTGTATGCGAAATCTTAATCGGAGCGACCGCAGGACCATGCGATGCGA
The DNA here is from genome assembly GCA_017353825.1 of Hyphomicrobiaceae bacterium. Lineage (GTDB taxonomy): Bacteria > Pseudomonadota > Alphaproteobacteria > Rhizobiales > Hyphomicrobiaceae > AWTP1-13. Next base: position 1,342 of record JAFMSC010000030.1, read on the forward strand.
CCGAAGCCGGGCAACCTGGCGCCTCGCTGCGCTGGCGCTGGCGCTGCTCGTTGGCGCCAGCCTCGCCGACGCCCAGATCGGCAAGGGTGCGCCCGTCGGGGCCACGGCGCCCAAAGCCGCGGCCGACGAGCCCAAGGTGCTGCGCTATGCGAGCCTCAAGGCCGACCGGGTCCAGCTGCGCCAGGGGCCTGGCCGGGAACACCCGGTGGCCTGGGTTATCCAGCGCACGGGGCTGCCCGTGGAGGTGATCGGCGAGTTCGAGGCCTGGTGTCAGGTACGGGATGCCGCCGGCACGGTGGGCTGGGTGTACGCGAGCCTGCTCAGCGGCCGCCGTACGGCTCTCGTGCTGCCCTGGGAGGTGAAGAGCGACCAGACGCAGCCACCGTTGGCGACGCTGCGGGACGACGATGACGAGCAGGCGCGCGCGGTGGTCCAGGTGGAAGCAGGCGCGCTCGCCAACATCATCAGCTGCGAGAATGCCTGGTGCCGAGTCTCGATCGACAACCACCGCGGCTATATCGAGCAAGCCAAACTCTGGGGCACCTACCCCAACGAGACCATTAGATAGGTGCTATTTCTTGACCAACCGCACCACCACGTCGATGTGCGAGATCCTGAGGTGCTCGGGCGGCTCGGGTAGACCATCGACACGGATGCAGCTACCGGGGATGTCGATGAGCGACCCGTCGGACTCGATGAAGTAGTGGTTGTGGTTGGAGATGTTGGTGTCGAAATAGGCACACTGCCCGCACACCGCCACCTCGCGCAGCAAGCCTGCCTGCTTGAACTGGTGCAGCGTATTGTACACCGTCGCCAGCGACACGCGCTGGCCGGAACGTACCGCCTCTCCGTGCAGGATCTCCGCCGTCACATGCCGGTCGCCGCTACCGAACAGCAGCTTTGCCAAAGCCACCCGCTGGCGCGTTGGCCGCAGACCTGCGTGCCGCAGGACCTCGCTTAGGTCTTTTTCCCTCGACTGTAGCACGACAAGTGTTTTCCAGGTTCGGCTGTTTGCCAGGTTGGGCGGCGGCCCGCGTCAAGGCACACGCCGCTCTGCACGGCAATTCGTCTCACAGCCTTCAAACTGCCGCTGGTTTTAAGTATAGGCTGTTGCGCGGGTGCCTGCAATCCGAGCTTGCGCCAGTCTCTCGGTCGTGACTCGGTCGTGACCGGCCGGGAGGCATGGGCTTTTAGCGACTAGAAGGGTGTGGTAGGAACACCACATGCAGGGTGGAGGACAGGGGGCACCGGAAACGAGCGGGGGAGAGGAGCGGGAAACGACTAAGATGCCGGAACGCCCATCGAGCTATGAATATGAGGACCTGTTGACGTGCGGCAGGGGCGATCTGTTCGGCCCAGGGAACGCCCAATTGCCGCTGCCGCCCATGCTCATGTTCGAGCGCATCTCAGCCATTTCCGAAACGGGCGGGGCCCACGGCAAGGGTCAGGCCGTGGCCGAGCTGAAGGTCGCCGGGAACCCGGCATTGGATTGGATTTTTGCCTGTCATTTCAAGGGCGACGCGGTGATGCCGGGCTGCCTGCCACTGGACGGGCTGTGGCAGCTCACCGGCTTCTTTCTGGGGTGGCTTGGAGCCCCCGGCAAGGGCCGTGCGCTCGGCGTGGGTGAGCTGAAGCTCCTCGGGATGATCACGCCCACCACCAAGGTGCTGGAGTATGTGATCGACCTGAAGCGGGTGATTCTGCGCAAGCTCAAGCTCGCCATCGCCGACGGCATCGTCAGAGCTGACGGCCAAGTGGTCTACGCGGCCACCGACCTGCGCGTCGGATTGTCTACGCCTGGCGAGCAGGTCGCCACCACGTAAGGCGTGCTGGCCGGGGCCGGCATCAGGGCGCGCCGGAAGGGCGTTGATACAGCACGACAATGCGAAGCGAGGTCCTGGCATGAGACGCGTGGTCGTGACGGGAATGGGGGTTGTCTCATCGATCGGGAACAACGCCCAGGAGGTCCTGGCCTCCCTCAAACAAGGCAGGTCCGGTATCGTTCGGGCGGAGGAATACGTGCGCCTTGGCTTTCGATGCCAGGTGCACGGAGCCGTGCAACTCGAATGGGAACCGATGGTGCCGCGCAAGCCGCGCCGCTTTATGGAGGCTGGTGTCGGCTGGAACTACATCGCCATGGACCAGGCAATTAGCGATGCTAGCCTGGAGCCGGGCGACATCGTCAGCGAGCGCACCGGCATCATCATGGGCTCAGGTGGCCCCTCCACCCGTGCCATCGTGCACGCCGCCGACGTGACGCGCGAGAAGGACCCCAAGAAGGTCGGGCCCTTCGAGGTGCCCAAGGGCATGTGCTCGGGGCCTTCCGCGGCGCTGGCCACAGCCTTCCAGATCAAAGGCGTCAACTATTCGATCTCCTCGGCCTGCGCCACCTCGGCCCATTGCATCGGCAATGGCGCCGAGATGATCCAATGGGGCAAGCAGGACATCGTGCTCGCCGGCGGCTGCGAGGAGCTGGACTGGACCCTGTCGGTATTGTTCGACTCCATGGGGGCCATGTCCAGCAAGTTCAATGACACCCCAGCCAGGGCCAGCCGCGCCTACGACAAGGACCGCGACGGCTTCGTCATCGCCGGCGGCGCCGGCGTGGTGGTGCTGGAGGAGCTGGAACACGCCAAGGCGCGCGGCGCCCGCATCTACGGCGAGCTCGTCGGATACGGCGCGACATCTGATGGATTCGACATGGTGGCGCCCTCCGGGGAGGGGGCGGTGCGCTGCATGCGCATGGCCATGCGCGGGGTGGACGGCAAGAGCGTCGGCAGGATCGGTTACATCAACGCGCACGGTACGGCCACGCCCGTGGGCGACAAGGTGGAGATCGAGGCCATTCGGGAGGTGTTCGGGAGGGACATCCCGCCAATCTCCTCGACCAAGTCGCTCACAGGCCATTCCCTGGGGGCCGCCGGGGTGCAGGAGGCGATCTTCTCGCTGCTCATGATGAACAGCGGTTTTGTGTGTGCCAGCGCCAACATAGACAACCTGGACCCGGATTTCGCTGACGTGCCGATCGCCATGGAGCGCCGGGACAACATGGGGCTAGAATGCGTCATGTCCAACAGCTTTGGCTTCGGCGGCACCAACGCCACTCTTGTCTTCCGGCGCCATGACGCTTAGGACGCTAGCAAGAAGGACGAGCGGGGACCGAAGTCGTTGATGAAGATGCCGGAAGCGGGTGGGCGGCAGACGGAACGTCGGGCGAGCGCCCGCAGCTCAGAAACGGACAGCGCGATGCTGAAATCGGCCTCGAGGGAAATGGACATTGCCAAGCCGGGCCCGCTAATGGCGGGCCGGCGTGGTCTGATTATGGGCGTCGCCAACGACCGCTCCATCGCCTGGGGCATTGCCCGCGTGCTCGCCGGGCAGGGCGCGAAGCTCGCGTTCACCTACCAGGGCGAGGCGTTCGGTCGGCGCGCCATTCCGCTTGCCAAGTCGGTGGGATCGCAAATCATTGTCAGCTGCGACGTGGTTGATCTGGCAAGCGTCGACACGACCTTCGCCGAGATCAAGCGCGTGTGGGGCGGCCTTGACTTCGTGGTGCACGCGCTCGCCTTCTCCGATCGGCGTGAGCTGCAGGGGCGCTATTCGGAGACGAGCCGCGAGAATTTCACCAACACCATGGTGATCTCCTGCTTCTCCTTCACCGAGGTGGCCAAGCGCGCCGCCGCTCTCATGAGCAACGGCGGGTCGCTCTTGACGCTCACCTACGGCGGCTCGCAGCGCGTCGTCCCCTCCTACAACGTGATGGGCGTGGCCAAGGCGGCCCTGGAGGCCAGCGTGCGCTATCTGGCGGCCGATTTCGGCGGCCAGGGCATCCGGGTCAACGCCTTGTCTGCAGGCCCCATGCGCACCTTGGCCGGGGCCGGCATCTCGGATGCGCGCGCGATCTTCAACTACCAGGGCGAGCACGCACCCCTGAAGCGCACGCCTAGCCTCGATGAAATCGGCGGGGCCGCGCTCTATCTGTTGTCCGACCTGTCGGGCGCTGTGACGGGCGAGGTCCATTACGTGGACTGCGGCTACAACGTCGTGGCCATGCCTAGCCTCGAAGCCCTCAAGGTGCAGGAGCAGGAGGCTGTCGCCGCGGGCCGGCCGCCCTCCCAGGCGGCTGAGTAGCGGGCAGGGCTAACGCCGCATTGCTCCCAAGCGCTAAGAACTCGATGCGGGTTTGGCGGACGAGCTTGTTGGGGTCAAAGCGCTGACGACGACTTCGCAAGTCTACGCGCTTACAGCGCAATTTTGAGGCCCTGCCGCCTCATTTCGAGCAGCGCTTCGGTATTGCCCTTGGCGTCGTCCACGGGATGGTGGGTGTGGGGCGTCTTGCGCAGGTGTCTGAAAGTCTGGAACGTGTCGCGCACCAGCCCCTTGTAGAGGGAGCCAAGGTTGGTGCTGGAGTGGCCGAACGGATTGGCCCCGGTGAAGTGCCAGAAGTACCAATTGATGAACTGCCAGTCGAACCCGTTGTTGTCGCTGACGAACATCGGCCGGCCCTGCACGTTCTCCTTCAGCCAGACGACAAAGCGCTCCATGACCTCCTTCGGCTCGTCGAAGCCGAGCGTCTCCTCGCGCGAGAAGCAGCTGAGTGCCAGCGCCGCGGGAACCCAGTTGTCTGAGATCGGCCGCAGCTGCCCATAGAAGGTGCGGCCCAGGCCCTCTTCGGCCAGTACCGCGCCGAACGCGACCATGCTGTAGTCGCTGGGAATCGGCCCGTCGGCCTCCACATCGACCATCACGTAGCCCATGGGACACTCCGGTGTTGCCCAGGTTGGGGGTAACCTTGGCGAGCCGACCGTCGACCCAACATCAATCATGGGCCGGTGAAAAGCGCTCTCCTCATTGGCAGCTCATTGGCAGCTTCGTAACGTTGGGGGCGCCGCTCGACAACCCACACGTTCACCACCCGTTATGGGCCCGCGGAAACGCGCCGACGATGTTGGGGACAGCGGCGTTCTCCGAATCGGGAGAATAGCCTACCGTGAGCCCGGCACGATGCCGGGATTGCTCCGGCGTGACGGGAATCGCCCCATGCATCTCCTCTTCCACATTGTCTACCGCGCGCATGCCAAAGGCACGCATCACAAGCTGGCGCTCGACGCGCTGCGGCACCTCAAGGGCACCGATTTCGACTATTGGCAGCGCGTGTTTCTCGCCCACGCCAAGCTCTACCTGGAAGGGGCCGAAGCGCCGGACGACGATTTCAGGGACTTTGAGAACCACGTGCTGCACACCCGCGACGGCCTGTGGGGCGGAGCGCCGACGAAGGTGCAAAGCTGGTACCATCACGTCGTCGAGGCACTTGCCGCGGAGGACTGGCCGACGGCGGTCTACTGCGCCGGTGTGCTGTCCCACTACTACGCCGACCCACTGCAGCCCTTCCACACGGCCCAGTCGGAGGCCGAGAACAACATCCACCGCGCCGTCGAGTGGAGCATCGCCCGCAGCTACGGCACCCTGTACGCGCTCGGCCTGCGCGAGTTCGCCGACATGCGCGTCGAAGTGGGCGCGGAACCCAACTGGCTCGTCGAGCTCACCTGCCGCGGCGCTGAGAAGGCCAACCACCACTACGAGAAGCTCATGGCACATTACGACATCGGGCGCGGCGTCGTCGATCCGCCGGCGGGCCTTGATCGGGTGGCGAGGCGCATCGTCGCCGAGATGATCCGCTACGCGTACCTGAGCTATGCGGTGGTGCTCGACCGCGCGATCACGGAGTCGCACGTGTTCGCCCCGGAGATCCGGCTCGGGCCCGCAGCGCTGCTGGCCGCCGTCGAGGCGCCCACCAGGGCGCTTGCCCGCAAGGCGGCCGACGCCAGGGAGCGCCGCCTTATCGAGGCCATCTACGACGAGCTGCAGGTCAACGGCACGGTCGAAAGGCACCTGCCCGAGGAGCAGCGCGTGGTGCGCGACCGCTTTGCCCGCGAGGTTCTCGCCAAGCGGGCGCCCTCGCCGCCGGCGGCGGAGCTGTTCCCCTTCAGACCGCGCGAGCGGGTCGTCACGCGCGTAGACCGGCAGCGTGAGGCGCGCAAACAGGAGGCACTCGCGGCCTCTGCTGAGGTGATCCCGCTGCGCCCGGCAGGACCCCTCACGCCGGCCGCGACAACGGTGCCGGTCGCGGCCGCGGCCGCCTACGCCTCCACGGTTACGCGCGAGCCGATGCTGTTCGTGGTGCCGAGCGCGCAGCGTCCTGGCCTTGGCAAGGCTCAAGCGGGACCGGCGACCACAATCGTGCCGGCCGCATCTGCGATGCAGCTAACGCTCGCCGATACCGCCCAAGATGCGCCGCGGGCGCCGGCGAATGCAAACGGGGCGGCCGGCGGCCGCGCACACGACGACACGCACCTGACGCTGGATGATGCGGTGAGCGCCGCCCTGGCGGCCGGCGCCAGGACGCTCAAGCGCCTTGAGACGCTCGGCGTCACTACGGTGCGCGACCTGCTGAAAGCCGATCCAGAGAGCCTGGCGGTGCAACTCAATTCTCGCAGCCTGACGGCGGACACGATCGGCGACTGGCAGGACCAGGCGCTCCTCATGTGCGCGATCCCCGGCCTGCGCCCAGCCCACGGGCAACTTCTGGTTGGGGCGGGCTACCGCTCCGCTCAGGCAATCGCCGACGCGGAAGCTGACAAGCTGTGCGCGGACGTGCTCGCCTTCGCCGCCACGTCCGCCGGACAGCGCGCCCTGCGCAGCGGCGATGTGCCGGATATGGAGCGGATCAAGGGCTGGCTGGAGGCTGCGCGCCGCATGCGCGCCGCCTGAGCTAGCGGTTGAACGACACGGCCGTCGTGTTCGCGCCGGACACGATGACGCCGACGCGTTCCCGGTTGGCCGGCGCATAAACCCCGCTGATGAGGGCCGCGAGCGGTGCGGCAGCGCCGGGCTCGGCGACAACGCGGGCGGTGTCCCAGAGGGCTTGCTGGGCCCTGCTGATCGCCTCGTCCTCCACCAGGAGGCACTTGGTCCCGTAGCGCTCTACAATGGGGAACACCTGCGCCCCGATGCGTCTCGGTGCCAGCGAGTCGCCGGCGAGGCCGCCTCCCGGCGCATCGACCGGCGCGCCAGCGGCGAGCGCCATTGAGAGCGTCGGCGCCAGCCGCGGTTCAACACCGATGATCCTGATCCGGCCGGCGTACCAGGCCGCTATGCCGGCGATCAGCCCGCCACCGCCGACGGCAACCAGCAGCGTGTCGAGGTCTGGCGCTCGAGCTCCAGGCCCACACTACCCTGGCCGAGCATGGTCTCGGCTTCATCAAATGCGTGGATCGACAGGGCGCCGCTGTCTTGAGCCCAACGCTCGCAGTCGGCAAGGGCGTCGGCGTACGTTGGGCCCCCGATCACCAGCTCGGCGCCATAGCCGCGGATGCGCGCGATCTTCGCAGGAGAGGAAATTGTGGGCACGAAGATGCGCGCCTTGTGGCCGAGCCGCATGGCGGCGTAGGCGACCGCCGCGCCGTGATTGCCGCCGGAGGCCGCCGCGACGCCCGCAGCTGGCAGCCTGCGCCCAAGCAGGTTGGCGAATGCGCCGCGGGTCTTGAAGGACCCTGCGTGTTGCGTGTGCTCCAGCTTGAAGAAGAGGGCTACGCCGTCAAGGCCGAAGTCGGCGCCGTCGGCGGCGAGCACCGGCGTGGTGCGCACATGCGGCCTGATCGCCTCGTAGGTGCTCTTGATGGCGGCGCGGGTGACGGTGTCCCAGATCATGCGTGCTCCTGCCCGAGCCATCGTCAAGACGCCCCAAGGCGCCCAGGGCGCCCGGCATCGGCCAGCGTCGCTGAGGGGCGCGTTCTGATGGTGCCAGCCGCGTGCGGGCGCCATCGGAGCTTCTTCCGGCAAGCGGAAGCCTTAGGAGCCGGTGATCAGCCGCGACACGGCCCCCACGCGGCCCCTTGGCCCGAGAGGCAGGGTGCAGAAGGGAGCCTCAGAGGCGTCAGGCCGGCCTCAGAACATGCCTTCGAACTTCTTTTTGAAGCGCGACAGGCGCCCGCCGCGGTCGACCAAGTGCTGATTCTGGCCGGTCCAGGCCGGATGCGTCTTGGGATCGACGTCAAGGGTGAGCGTGTCCCCCTCCGACCCGTAGGTCGAATACGTGTTGAACGTCGTGCCATCTGTCATCACCACCTTGATCATGTGGTAGTGCGGATGGAAATCTTCGGCTTTCTTCATTGGGCTGCCGTTTCTATGGGGGCCAAGCCCGCAGGGCACCCTTGCGCGCCCGAGCGGGAATGCGGGGGCCTCTTTAGCGAAAAGGCAGGACCGGCACAAGCTCTCGTCAGACTCTTTTGCCAAGGCCTGAGGAGCGCCTGAGATCCGCCCGAGGGGCCCCAAAATTCCTCATGAGACCCCCATGAGGTCCCGCCGGGTCGGCCCCCCGCGTTGGCCCGGCGCGTTTCCCGCTGCGGCGGGGGCCCAAGGGTCTCACCCCCCGTACGACACGCCCCGCTTAGGCCCTGCAACGGGCCGGCGCACGCCGACGTACTGCAGCTCACCCAGCAGCGCCACCACCGCCGCCTGGGCGATGACGAAGGCATAGCCGAGCGCCGTAGGCGCAACCCAACCCGAAGCGAGCAGCGCGACACTGGCCGCGGCCCAGAGCAGATTGGCGGCGATGATTGCCCGCACCGCCGGGGGCGCGAGGGCGGCTCGCGTGCCTGTGAAGGCCACGCATGCCACATAAGGCAGGAGCAGCAGGCCGGCGCCGCGCAGGATCGCGGCCGGCAAACCCAAGAGCCCTTCCAGCAGGCCGGCGCCAGCGATCAGTAACAGCCCGGTGGCGCCGCTGGCGGTGGCGTCGAGCAAGAGGGCGCGACGCAGGAAGGCGAAGGATTGATCGTGGGGCATGGTGGGATTTCCTTTGGGTGGACGTTGATGGAGAGCCTGTTGGCCTCGGGAACGGGCTAGGCTAGCGCTGCGGGGCAGCTGCGGTCTGAGTAAAGAAGCCGGTGATGTCCTTGAGCCGCTCGCCGTCCCCGATCACGCCGAAGTCGACACCTTTGACGACGGCGGGGCCCATCTCCGGCCCAAGGTCACAGGAGAAGCGGGACGCGGCCGTGGTGGGCGTCGACATCGCTGGTGCGGCGGAAGCGATGGCCGGGGAAGCGCTCCTGCGCCCTCTGCACCATGGCGTCGATTGCGGTGTGGCCCTTGGCTTCAAGAACGGGGTCGAGATAGCTGCCGGTCTCGGTCCAGACCTCGGTGACGAGCTCGCGGCGGCGCTCAGCGTCGGTCTCGCTCCATATGGCGATGTAGCAGTCGATCAAGTGGGTGGCCGTTTGCATGCCGGGCTCCTGTTGGCTGGCAGCGGCCGGGGAAGCCGTCTGCGATTGGGCGGCATGATTTCGCGAAGCGAGCCACCCGTCGATTACGTGGGAGGTAAGTCGATTACGTGGGAGGTAATTTGTGAGCTGCGCCGGGCGCGCTATCCTCCGCCCATGCTCGCTCCCGCCAAACCTGTGGGTAACCTGTTGCGCGAATGGCGCCAGCGCCGGCGCATGACCCAGCTCGAGCTGGCGCTCGAGGCCGAGGTCTCCACCCGCCACCTCAGCTTCCTGGAGTCGGGGCGGGCGCAGCCGTCGCGCGAGATGGTGCTCAATCTCGCCGAGCGGCTCGAGGTACCCCTGCGCGAGCGCAACCTGCTGCTGATTGCTGCCGGCTTCGCGCCCGCGTTTCGCGAGCGGCCTCTGGCCGACCCGGCGCTGGCTTCAGCGCGCACGGCGATCGATTTGGTGCTCAAGGGGCACGAGCCCTATCCGGCGCTGGCCATCGACCGGCACTGGACCATGGTGGCGTCGAACGCGGCGGTTGCTCATCTCGTCGGCGACCTCGCCGCGTCGCTGCAAGGCCCGCAAGTGAACGTGCTGCGGCTCAGCCTGCATCCCGAGGGCCTGGCCCCCCGCATCGCCAATTTGGCCGAATGGCGCGCTCATCTCCTCGAGCGGCTACGCCGCCAGATCGAGGCGAGCGCAGACCCCGTGCTCGTCGACCTCCTGCGAGAGCTGGAAGGCTACCGTTACGGTGCTGGCAGCCCCAGCAAGCCCCGACCGGCGGTGGAGCTTGACGGCGTCCTAGTGCCGTTCCAGCTCCTGACGGTTGCCGGCACGCTGTCGCTGTTCTCGACCACGACGGTGTTCGGTACGCCAGTGGACGTGACGCTTTCGGAGCTGGCGCTAGAGTGCTTTTATTTTATCCGGCGGATGCGGCGACGGGGGAGGCGTTGCGGAGCTTGGCTGGCCGCCCATAGTGCGCGAGAGGCGCCAGAGCAAGGAACCGCGCATGACGGGACTGGCACCGCAGGAGGCACAGATCGCCGGGTGGCTCGGCGCTCAGCAGGAGGCGATGCTGGCGCTCCTGGCTAAGGTGGTGAACATCGACAGCGGCAGCTACGACAAGGCCGGCGTCGATGCTGTCGGCGGCCGCTTCGCGGACGTCTTCAATGAACGAGGTCTTCCAGGAACATGGCCTCATCACCTCTTGGGAGCAGGTCGAAGGCTGCGGCGACTCCATTCCATATCCGCCTTGAGGAGGCGCACCAACGAGGGGCCGATCGTGCTGCTCGGCCATCGCGACACCGTCTTCCCCAAGGGCGAGGCGGGGCGCCGGCCGTTCCACATCGAGGCTGGGCGCGCCACTCCGGAGGAATACTTAGAGCTTGCCTCCCTCGTGCCCCGCGCCCAGGCCCTGGCGCCGGCCATCCTGCGCCTCCCGAGGCCCGCGTCGTGAGCACGGGACCGAGGCCAGAACCGCCCGACTGCCGATCATGCGACGCAGTGCGCGCAGACCTCATGCAATGCCTCACGAGGACTGACAGGCAACCTCCGCTACTATCGGATCGGTTACGGGCGAGCGCAGCTCGGCTTTTGTCGAGAGACGTGACTGTTGGTATGATCCTGGGTGTTAGGATGTGCGCGGGAGGCAGACGGCGGCGATGCGGGAATTCTGGGCATTCATGATGATTTGCGCCACCTTGTTCGCCGCCTTCGCAACGGCAATGCTGGTGGTCATCCTGCACACCGGCCACAACAGGGACGTGGCGACCGTCACGACGCTGATGGTGGTCGTGGGCTGGACTGTCGCATTTTTATCATTCCGGTTCCTGATGGCCATCCCAAAGAAGAAAGAGGACATCTGGTAGGCGGCTCCGCGCCGCTCCGCGTTGACCCTCGCTGCTGCTTTAGGCGGAGATCCGCCAAGATCGCATCGGTGGTGTTTGTCGGCCCGATCGGTGCTCAGCGCAGCAGCGACCCGCGCATAGCGCCACAGACACAATCTCTGTAGCCGGACCGGCCACAACGGGAGGACGCGTGTGGTCAATCCGCCTCTCACGGGTGAAAAATGTTGCTTCGTGTCCGCCGCCGAGGGTAGTCCCAGCCCATCTGATGCCTGTCTGCGGCCATCTGCCGGACCTATCCAAATTTCCATTGTGCCCCACGACTTTGGAAGCTTCGGCTTGGTAAAGGAATGCTCATCAACTGCGGCGTGCACAAGACTCACTCCGTACAAGCATCAGGTGTAGCTACTGACGAAAATGTGAACCAAAGCCATTGGCAGGGCGTTGAGCGAGGGCTAAAGAGGCGCTCTCTTCGTGGCCCCCCACCCGGGTGGCAGCAATTGAAATCAACGGATTCTGGTGGCGTGTCGATAGCGCGTGTGAAATGTCGCGTCCTGTTGGATTTCGACGGAACGATCTCCAAGGTCGATACGACCGACGTGCTGCTTGAACGGTTTGCCGCTGCGGCCTGGCGCGACATCGAGGAGGACTGGAAGGCCGGCCGCATTGGCTCGCGCGAGTGCATGGTGCGCCAGATCGACCTGGTGCGAGCGACGCCCGCCGAGATGGACGCCTTCATCGCCACGGTCGAAATCGATCCCGGGGTTGGAGCCTTCGTGGACCGCTTCCGGAGCCAGGGCCACGCCGTCATGGTGCTGTCGGATGGGCTCGATCGCACCATCCGCACCGTGCTCGATCGGGCCGACATCAACGTTGCGTATTTCGCCAATCACCTGCAGTGGCTCGGCGGCGACCGCTGGCGGCTGGCGTTCCCACACGCAAAGGGCACGTGCGCCAGCCTCGCCGGCAACTGCAAGTGCAGCTTCACTGAGGGGCAGCCGCGCCTCCTCAACGTCCTGGTGGGCGACGGCCGCTCCGACTTCTGCCTCGCCGAACGCGCCGACCTGGTGCTGGCCAAGGGCTCGCTGCTGCGACACTGCCGCGATTCGGACCTGCCGCACTACGCGTTTGAGACCTTCGAGGAAGCGACGGCATTGCTCGCGCGCTGGGTCGACGGGCGCGGCGCCGCGACGGCGCACGAGCCCGCCTGTCGAGGCGAGGAGTAGGCCGCAAGGACCAAGCGAACGAGCAAGGTGAGACGAGCAAGGTGAGATGAGCAAGCGGGTGAGAGTAGGGAACGATAACACGCCTGCGCGCGCAGGGGACCGCGGCAGGCTGCCGGACACAGAGCTTCTGGCGCTGGAGACTAGGTACTGCTCGCATGGTGATACCGTGCACTACACCGATCCGCCAAAGATCTTCGAGGGCTGCGAAGGCTCGTTCCTCTACGACGCGGAGGGCCGCGCCTACCTTGATCTGCAGATGTGGTACTCCGCGGTCAACTTCGGCTACCGCAACCCGCGCCTTGACGCGGCGGTGCGGCGCCAGCTCGACCGCTTGCCGCAGCTAGCGAGCCAGTACCTGCATCGCGAGAAGATCGAGCTGGCCGCGCTCATCGCCCAGGACGCCAAGAAGAAGTTCGGCGCCAAGGGCCGCGTCCACTTCAACGTGGGCGGCAGCCAGGCCATCGAGGACAGCCTCAAGCTCGTGCGCAACTACAAGCAGGGCAAGAGCCTGATGTTCGCCTTCGAGGGCGGTTATCACGGCCGCACGCTCGGCGCTTCGGCCATCACCTCCTCCTACCGCTACCGCCGGCGCTACGGCCACTTCGGCGACCGCGCCCACTTCGTGCCATTCCCCTACCACTTCCGCGGCCCCAAGGGCATGAGCAAGGAGGAATACGGCCACCACTGCGTCCAGCAGTTCGCGCGCCTGTTCGAGAGCGAGTACAACGGCGTGTGGGACCCGAAGGCGGGCGAGGCCGAGTATGCCGCGTTCTACGTGGAGCCGATCCAGGGCACCGGCGGCTACGTAATTCCCCCGAGGAATTTCTTCCTGGAGCTGAAGCGCGTGCTGGACGAGCACGCAATCCTACTCGTCGTGGACGAGATCCAGATGGGGTTCTATCGCACGGGCAAGCTGTGGTCGATCGAACACTTCGGCGTGAAGCCGGACGCCATCGTGTTCGGCAAGGCGATCACCAACGGCCTCAACCCCCTGGCTGGCGTATGGGCGCGCGAGGAATTGATCAACCCCACCGTCTTTCCGCCCGGCTCCACGCACTCCACCTTCAATGCCAACCCGATGGGTACTGGGGTCGCGCTCGAGGCGATGAAGATGATGCGCGAGACCGACTACGAAACGATGGTGGCAGAGAAGGGCGCCTACCTGCTCGAGGGCCTCATGGACCTCAAGCGCCGCCACAAGATTGTCGGCGACGTGGACGGATTGGGCTTGGCGTTGCGGATGGAGATCTGCCAGTCGCACGACAGCTTCACGCCGTCGAAGGCGATCGTCGACCGCATGGTTGATGAGGGCCTCAAGGGCGACCTCGAGGTCGACGGCAAACGCTACGGGCTCGTGCTCGATATCGGTGGTTACTACAAGAACGTGGTGACGCTGGCGCCCAGCCTGCACATCACCAAACATGAAATGGATCTGGCCTTGAAGCTGCTCGACGCCGTCATGCTGAGGGCGGTCCGGGCATGAGTGAAGCGTGAAGACGGCTATCCATCCGGGAAGGCCGAACGCATCGAAGGTGCGACCAATCGGGACGGGCGTTGAGGGGCGCGGCCGCCTGGAGGCGCCCGCTGTGGCGATAACAACGGATTTGTGGCGATAACAACGGATCTTAGGTGGTGCGCGTAACATCATGAGTGGACAGGCGGATACCGAAACAAAATCGGATGAAACGCCAGACCGGAGCCTGCTTCTGGAGGGCGGGCGGGTCGGGATCGTACTGATCCACGGCCTCGGCGGCACGCCCGTCGAGCTGCGCTACATCGCCCAAGGTCTCGCCCGCGCCGGCCATACCGTTCTGTGCTGCCAGCTCGCCGGCCATTGCGGCACGCCAGAGGAGCTGCGTCGCTCCACCTGGCGCGAGTGGTATGCCAGCGTCGAGGCCGCCCACGACCGGCTCGCCCAGCGCTGCGACGTGATCCTCGCTGGCGGCCTCTCCATGGGCGGCATCTTGGCGCTGCGCCTCGCCAACGAGCGCTCCGCGGGCGTGCACGGCCTGCTTCTGTTCGCGCCGACCCTGAAGCTCGACGGCTGGTCGATGCCCTGGCACTCGGTGTTCCTGCAGTACGTGCGCCCGTGGCCGATCCCGCTGGAGTTCGACATCGCCGAGCGCGATCCCTACGGCCTCAAGGACGAGCGTGTACGCCGCCTCGTGGTGGCCAGCATGCAAAGCGGCGATGCAGGAGCGGCGGGCGTGTTCTCGACGCCGGTGCGCTCGTTCGCCAATTTCAGCGCGCTGGTCGCAGCGGTGACGCCCAAGCTCGGCGAGATCCGCCAGCCTGCGCTCATCGTGCATCCGCGCGAGGATGACATTGCCAGCCTTAGGAACGCCCAGTACCTCCAGTCGCACCTGGGCGGGCTCGTCGACACGCTGGTGCTCGACAACAGCTACCACATGGTCACGCTCGACCAGCAACGCCACATCGTAGCCGAGCGCACCACGGGCTTCGTGAGCTGGGTCGAGGCCCAGGTCGATGCGGCGAAGAGCCGGTACGTGCCGGCCACCAGAGGCGTGGCGGTCGTGGAATGAGAGAAGACCGCCACAGGATCCTGCGCCGGCGCCCGGCCCTAAGGCGTGCCCGCGTGCGTACCGGCGCCCGGCGCGCAGCGCTCCAGCTTCATCATCGCGCGCTTCCAAGTGAAGGTCTCGCCCAGGAATTTGACGCCAAGATAGCCCGTCACCATCAGCGTGTCGGCACTGGCGAGCTCCAGCGAGGCGCTGAAGCGCTCCTCGTCCTCGGGATTGTAGATCCAACCCGACTCCCAGGCGTTGCCCGTTTCCTGGCGCAGATCGCCCAACACCTGGGTACCGCAGATGCGCTTACCGCTCTTGGAGCGATGATCGGGGTTCTTGAGCCAGACCACGCGCCCGCACACGCGGTTGCTGGGGCCAGTGCTACCGCCAAGGTTACCGCATGGGCCGATCTCGACCGCGCCCTGGCCGGTGTGGTCGATCCAGACACCGGACACGTCGGTGTTGCCACCCTGCGCGACCGCCGTAGCTGCGACCACGACCAAGGCTGCGACGGCGCCACCAGAAATCTGGAAAACGCGAACAACATCTGGGAGATACATCTTCGAGCGCTCTCCATGTGTGAGCCAGGAACCAGCCCCATGCCGACATGCAACTGCGATTGGGAGAAAATGCGGCAGTGCGGTCGTATGACGCAAGCCGCCGCCCGCTCGCGCCGGCCCGGTTCGCCGATCCCCCTTAACCCTTGGACCCGCATTTCGGGTCGACGGGGCAAATGCCTATATAAGCACCTCAAGCACCGCAAATGCCTACGGCTGGGGTGCCGACGCACGGTCAGCCTCGCGAGTTTGCGGCGCCCCGAACAGCGCCGGCGCGGGGCCGTGGCAGTGTGAGGCGTCGCGGATGACATTAACCCTGGCCTTTCGTAACCTGTTCCATGACCGCGTCCGGCTCGCCGTGACGCTCATCGGCATCTTGTTCTCCATCGTACTATTGGCGGTACAACTTGGCCTCTATCTCGGCGCCCGTGGTATGATCATCTCCATGATCGACCGCGCCGACGGTGACCTATGGGTCATGGCCTACGGGACCAAGAACTTCGAGGAGGCCCAGCCGATCCGCGCCCGCGAGCGCTACGTGGCCCTTTCTACCCCGGATGTGATGAGCGCCACCCCGATCGTCACCGCCTTCACCGATTGGCGCAAGCCGACGGGCGGCTCTACCCTGGTCGTGGTGATCGGTGCCGACACCGAGGAGGGCGGCATCGCGCCCTGGAACGTGGTCGAAGGCGACGTGTCGGGCCTCGGCGCGCGCGACGCGGTGATGATCGACAAGACCTATCTTGAAGAGCTCGGCGTCAACGGCGTCGGTGACACGGCGCAAGTGGGCTCGGCGCGGGTGCGTGTGTCGGGCCTTACCGAGGGCATCCGCTCGTTTACCGTCACTCCGTTCGTATTCACCACACTCAACCGGGCGCGCCAGCTGGTCGACATGCCGGCCGACAACATCACCTATGTGCTAGTCAAGGTGCGCCCTGGCGCGGACGTGGAGAAGGTGCGCGGTGCGATCCGCGCCCAGTTGCCTGGTGACAACGAGATCCTCACCCGTGCAGAGTTCCGCGATCGCAGCCTCAACCATTGGCTGTTCGCCACCGGCGCCGGCGTGGCTCTGCTCGGGGGCGCCATTCTCGGCCTCATCGTCGGCACCGTGATCGTCGCCCAGACGCTCTACTCCAGCACCAAGGACCACTTGGCCGAGTTCGCAACGCTCAGGGCACTCGGCTCCTCGAAGGGCTACATCAACAAGGTGATCTTGATGCAGGCCGGGCTGTCCGCGCTCATCGGCTACGGGCTCGGCATGACCATCGCCCTCACCATCGTGTACATGAGCGAGCAAACCGCCCTTCCCATCGTGATGTCGCCGGGCCTCGCGGCCCTGCTCCTGTTGCTGACCTTCGCGATGTGCGCGGTCTCCGCGCTGTCGGCGATCGGCAAGGTCGTGCGTATCGATCCAGTGATGGTGTTCAACCGATGACTGCTGTAGCCACCGTTTCCCACGCTCCGGCAGGGACCGTTGCGGCAACCGCGAACGTCGTGCTGGACGCGCGCGACATCGTCAAGGACCTCGGCGAGGGCGCCGGCAAGGTGCGCGCCCTCAAGGGCGTAAGCCTGACGCTCAACGCCGGCGAGCTCACCCTGCTCATGGGCCCCTCGGGCAGCGGTAAGACCACGCTCTTATCGATCCTGGGGTGCATCTTGACGCCCACCTCGGGCACGCTGAGCGTAGCCGGCAAGCCCACCGCGGGCCTCGGTCCGGAGGCGCTCGCCGACCTACGCCGTAACCACGTCGGCTTCATCTTCCAGTCCTACAACCTGTTTCCCACCCTGACCGCCGAGGAGAATGTGCGCCTGGCGCTCGACGTGCGCGGCAGCCGCGGTTCCGACGCCGTCGTCGCCGCGCAGCGCGTGTTGCAGAAGGTGGGGCTGCGCCACAAGCTCAAGTCGTATCCCTCCAACCTTTCGGGCGGTGAGCAGCAGCGCGTGGCCGTGGCGCGCTCACTGGTGGGATCGCCCTCGGTGATCTTGGCCGATGAGCCCACCGCCGCTCTCGACAGCGAGAACGGCGAGGCCGTTATGTCCTTGTTAAGCCAGATCGCCAAGGATCGCAGCCGCGCCGTGCTGGCCGTCACGCACGACCCGCGGACCGTGCCGTATGCCGACCGCATTCTGCGCATTGAAGATGGCCTAATCGTCGGCGAGGAGCGCCGTGCCGAGGGTGTCGAGACCGTGCACGAGCTGGCGCGCACCAGAAAGAGGAAGGCAAATGCGTAAGGCCGACCCGTCCCTCAACGTGCTGATCGTCGCCGCGGCGATGGCGCTCGGCATCGGCTACTACGTGCCCCAGACCCTCAGCCAGAGATCGGC
>JAFMSC010000550.1 GCA_017353825.1 Hyphomicrobiaceae bacterium
GGTGGCGGAACGGTGGCTCCTGGCCAAGGTGTTGCTCCCGGCCGTCCCCTCGTTTTTCACGCAAGGCGGTCCTGTGCCGGCTTGCGCCACACCCGCGACCGGGTATGGTGCGCCCTGGCGATACCCCTCCGCTTCCTGCCCCTTCTCGCCTGAGGGCGCTGCCGCCCGTGTGCGGCGCGCCACCCGCAAGGCTGGCCTGCCCGGAGGGGCCGCTTGATACGTCCGCCTGGGATGCCCGTCGATGACCGCTCCATTCGAGATCGAGTTCGTGCCTCTGTCGGCCGCGCCGGCGCCCACGGTGGTCGTCCTGGCGGGCGAGGAGATCGCCCTTGCCCCAACGGCACGCGCCTTCGATGAGCGCACCAAGGGCGGCCTCACCAGGGCTGCGCGCGCCGCGCAGTTCACTGGCAAACCGCGCACGGCCATCGAGATCCTGGCCCCGGCCGAGATTGACGCGCAGCGTCTCATCGTGGCCGGCGCCGGTCGGCCGACCTCGGAGCACGACCGCTTGCGGCTCGGCGGCTATGCCTACGCCCAGATCGCCGCCCGCAAGACCGAGCGCGCCAGCTTGATTGCCGATCTCGCCGACACCGGCGCGGCCGGTGCCGATATCGTGGCGACAGACCTGGCTCTGGGCGCGCTCTTGCGCGGCTACGCCTTCAACAAGTACCGCACGCGCCGCAACGGCGGGAATAACGGCGGCGAGGACTCCGACCGGGAGGGCCGCGACGGCCTACAGCAGCTGATGGTGCACTGCGCCCGGCCCGAGCAGGCCGAGCGAGCCTTCGCCAGTCGCAAGGCGGTGGCCGACGGCGTGTTCCTCGCCCGCGACCTCATCAACGAGCCGGCCAACGTGCTGGGGCCGGTGGAGTTCGCCGATCGCCTGAGCGAGCTGGCGTCGTCGGGACTTGGCGTGGAGGTGCTCGACGAACAGCAATTAAGGGCGCACAAGATGAACGCCCTGCTCGGCGTGAGCCAGGGCAGCGCACGCCCGCCGCGCGTGGTTGTGCTGCAGTGGCAGGGCGCCAAGTCCAAGCGCGCCAAGACCCTGTGCTTCGTCGGCAAGGGCGTGTGCTTCGATACCGGCGGCATCTCGCTCAAGCCCGGCGCTGGCATGGAGGACATGAAGGGCGACATGGGCGGGGCCGCCTGCGTCGCCGGCCTCATGCTGGCCCTGGCCGAGCGCAAGGCTCCGGTTAATGCCGTGGGGCTGGTGGGTCTGGTCGAGAACATGCCCTCCGCCACCGCCCAGCGGCCCGGCGACATCGTCACCAGTATGTCAGGCCAGACCATCGAGGTGCTCAACACCGATGCCGAGGGCCGCCTCGTGCTGGCCGACGTGCTCTGGTATGCCCAGGAGCGGTTCAAGCCCAAGCTGGTCATCGACCTCGCCACCTTGACGGGCGCCATCGTGGTGGCGCTGGGCAAGGAGTACGCCGGCCTCTTCTCCAACGATGCCAAGCTCGCCGGCGAGCTTGTCGCCGCCGGCGAGGCCACGGGTGAGAAGGTGTGGCGCATGCCGCTCGACAAGGCCTACGACAAGCTCATCGACAGCAAGAACGCCGACATGAAGAATATCGGCGGCGGCCGCAACGCCGGGGCCATCACCGCGGCCCAGTTCATCAAGCGCTTCATCAAGGACACTGCCTGGGCCCACATCGACATCGCCGGCACGGCCATGGATGCCCCCCGCAGCGAGCTGAACCAGAGCTGGGCCGGGGGCTGGGGTGTCCGCCTTCTCGACCGCCTGGTCGCTGACAATTACGAGAAGGGCGATAAGTAGGCCAAGGCTCTAAGCGGGTACCGCTCGTTGGGCCCAGGGCTCGGCAACCCGCCCGTTCCCCAGACATTCGTGCAGCCAGCCCCGTGGAACATCCAGTAATCAATCATTAATCTTCCAATTTTTTCCATAATATAGATTATGCGAATGGGCCCCTGCCAGCAATCTCGCGCAAATCGCGACCGGCCCACCCCCACGGCCGCTGGTGTTACCTCGCCACGTGGCTCAACCGTGGTTGGTGTCAGCCGACTTGGGCTGCTCGGCTGGTGTGGTCAGTCCCTTGGCCATGCACCAAGCCAGCAGGGCATCGGGGTCACCTCGGCCAGGGCGGCTTCCAGGGCCGGAAGCTGCGCTCTGAGCCGCCTCACCGCGGCGGCAAGGAGCTCGCCGTCTTCGTCCCGCGCGAAGTCGAGCGCCAACTGCCCCTCGGGCGTCAGGCGGCGCCGGGGCAGCCTGCGTGCGGCATTCCGGATCCTGCGCGGCATTGTGGTGCCCTCTTCATACAGGGCCAATGAATGCATGAGATCCGAGGTTCCCCGAGTCCCTATGCAACTGTGAAGGGGACTGAAACCTTTTATGCGGCGTCCCCTGTCAAGGGGCCAGTTCATTCTTATTTCTTCCCTGCTTCCGTGACTCCAATTGCAGCGATGATGTCGTAACGGATTCGCGCGACTCGCGAATCAGCTAGTGAACTTGCCGAGGACGACTCACTCGGCAGGT
>JAFMSC010000551.1 GCA_017353825.1 Hyphomicrobiaceae bacterium
TCCTGGCGCTTCTTGGGTCTTCCTGGGTCGGTCTGGTTGCCGACACCGCGCAAGCACAGGACGGTGCATCCCGCCGGGAGCGGCGTCGGCCGAGGAATGGCGTGTTGCGCCCCATGCCGGGGGGCGGGGCGACCATCAGGCCCGTTCATCCGACCTCGATGGGCTTGTCCGGAGGAGGCATTGCACCTAGAAGCAGCACCGGCAGCTCAGCGCCAACGGTATGGCCGGACCTAAGGATTAACTACCATGCGTGTTTATTATGATCGCGATGCCGATCTCAACCTGATCAAGGGCAAGAAGGTCGTCGTCATCGGCTATGGCAGCCAGGGCCATGCTCACGCGCTCAACCTGCGCGATTCCGGCGTCAAGGACGTGGCGGTGGCGCTGCGCACGGGCTCGCAGGGCGTTGCCAAGGCCGAGGCCGAGAAGCTCAAGGTCATGGAGGTCGCCGAGGCCGCCAAGTGGGCCGACGTGATGATGATGCTCACGCCCGACGAGCTGCAGGCCGACATCTACAACAACCACCTGCATCCCAACATGAAAAAGGGTGCGGCGCTGATGTTCGCGCACGGGCTCAACATCCACTTCAACCTGATCGAGCCACGCGCCGATCTCGACGTCATGATGATCGCCCCCAAAGGACCGGGCCACACCGTGCGCGCCGAGTACCAGCGCGGCGCCGGGGTGCCGGTGCTGATGGCGGTGCACCGCGACGTCTCCGGCAATGCCCACGACCTCACGCTTTCCTACGGCTCCGCCATCGGCGGCGGCCGTGCCGGCATCATCGAGACCACGTTCCGCGAGGAATGCGAGACCGACCTGTTCGGCGAGCAGTCGGTGCTGTGCGGCGGGCTGGTCGAGCTGATGAAGGCCGGCTACGAGACCCTGGTCGAGGCCGGCTACGCGCCCGAGATGGCCTATTTCGAATGCGTGCACGAGGTAAAGCTGATCGTCGACCTCATCTATGAGGGCGGCATCGCCACCATGGATTACTCGGTCTCGAACACGGCGGAATACGGCCAGTACGTTTCCGGTCCGCGCGTGGTGACGCGTGAGACCAAGGCTCAGATGAAGCAGATCCTCGCCGACATCCAGTCGGGCAAGTTCGTCAAGGACTGGATGCTGGAGAATCGTGTGAACCAGACCTCGTTCAAGGCGATGCGTGCGAAGAATGCCGCGCATCCGATCGAGGAGGTCGGCGCCAAGCTCCGTGCCATGATGCCCTGGATCAAGCAGCGGGCGCTGGTCGATCGCAGCCGAAACTGACGCGCTGCACCGCGACCTCCCAATGATGCTGAAAGGCCGGGTGCTCGAGACCGCGGGCGCCGGCCAAGCGCACGATGCCGCCTTGATCTCGCCTGCCCGAACGCTACACTTGCTGCACGGCACACGCCGAAGGGAGGAGACCCGATGAGGAGTAACATGACGCGTACGATTGCAAATGCATTGCTGGCCGGCGGTTTCATTCTCGCCTGTGGGAGCGGGACTGCGAGCGCCCAGCAGAAAGTGTTCGGACTGTCCTCGACGACCTTCAAGGACGGCACGATGCTGCCGGCCAAGGCCGCCAACAGCAAGGCGAATGCGCCCAACAACGCGAACTGCGTGGGAGAGAACGTGTCCCCGCAGCTGTCGTGGGTGAATCCGCCGGATGGCACCAAGAGCTTCGTGCTGCTCATGGAGGATCCAGAAGGGCGTGCGCCCGCCGGCGTGCACCACATGGTGATTTACGGAATCGCCCCGACGGTAACCGGGTTTGCCGAAGGGGAGCTGAGCAAGGCATCCGACAAGTTCGTCGGCGGCAAGGCCACGCAGGGGACCGGTACCTACAACGGACCCTGCACGCCGGCGAATGTGCAGCCGCATCATTACACGTTCGTGCTCATCGCCACCGACCTCGACCCGAAGGAATTGCCCCCGGGACTGACGCGCGAGGAGCTCACTCCCAAGATCGTGCCGCCAGGCGGCGCTGCGCACGCCAAGGGCTCGGCCGGCATCGTGGGCCTGTTCGTCAAGCCGAACTGAGCTGCGCACGCTGACGGGGATGCCCCGCCAAAGCGGGGCATCCGGTCATCGACGCTGGGATCGCAGCACACCGGCAGAAGACGGTGACGGTGGCTGACTGCAGTGTCCGCCGTCGCCGATGTCGTTTGATGGAAGAGCTTGATCCATGGCGCGGGTCAACCCTCTGTCATTAGCGCCCTTGTCATTAGCGCCCTGATCGTGCGGTCTCGGCTGGTACAGTCCACCTGGAAGCTCACCGGCAACAGCCTGTGATCGAGGAATGCTTCGGGGGGCGCGCGCGCGGCAGACGCGCTGCCGCCCGACTTGACCTTCGTCGAGCAAAAGGCCCGTTCTCAAGCGCTGTCACGGGCTGTTCAATGACTGCTCGGGCGCTGGCGCGGTGCGCCGCTTCAGCCCAAGCGACTGAGACCGTTCCTGCGCTGCCCTGCGCGCCCACTGCGTCTGCGGCAGAGGCGCCGTCTCCGGCGGAGACGGTT
>JAFMSC010000552.1 GCA_017353825.1 Hyphomicrobiaceae bacterium
GCCGGCTCGACCGCGTGCAGGCCGGGCGCGTGGCGCAGGCCCTGGAGGCGTGCGAGCCGGGCCACGATCGCTCGGTGCGCAGGTTCCTGTTCGCCATGATCAACAGCAACGAGCGCGCCAGGGTGGAATCCCTGCTGCCGGGGCCGGCGGGGATCAACCGCTGAGCCGGGGGCGCTCACCGGGGGAACGTCCATGGACTCGCTGCCTGACAACGCCGCGCACATCCTCGTCATCGACGATGACCAGCGCATCCGGGAACTCCTCGCCCAGTACCTGTTCCAGAACGGCTTCCGCGTGACCACCGCCGCGGATGCCGCCACGGCGCGCGCGACCATGGCTGGGCTGGTTTTCGACCTCGTCATCCTCGACGTGATGATGCCGGGCGAGAGCGGTCTCGACCTTGCCCGCGACCTCAAGAGCACCTCCAGTATCCCCATCTGCATGCTGACGGCGCGGGCCGAGCCGGAGGAGCGCATCGAGGGTCTGGAGGCCGGCGTCGACGACTACATCGCCAAGCCGTTCGAAGCGCGCGAGCTGCTCTTGCGGTTGCAGAACATCTTGAAGCGCAGGCAGGGGCCGTCGGGCCCGCGCGACGAGATCACCATGGGGGAGTTCGTCTTCCACGTGGCGCGCGGCGAGCTGAAGCGGGGCGAGGAGTCCATCAAGCTCACCGAGCGGGAGCGCGACCTCTTGCGTCATTTCGCACAGCGGCCCGGAACGCCGGTGGCGCGCCACGAGCTGGCGGCCGACGACTCGACCGGCACCGAGCGCGCCGTGGATGTGCAGATCAACCGCCTGCGCCGCAAGATCGAGAGCGACCCGGCCCACCCGGTCTACTTGCAGACGGTGCGGGGCAAGGGTTACATCCTCTACACAGACTGAGGAGCGCGACAGCACCCGGGGAGGACCATGCTCGCTCCCAATAGCAAGCCGCTAAACTTGACCGAGCGCTGCCTTTCTCTCTGGCGCCCCATGTGGGAGAGCTGCGCCAGCGTGCTCGCCGACCTTGCGCCCAAGGGGCTCTATGCGCGGGCGCTCATCATCATCATCGCCCCCATCGTTCTCCTTGAGAGCGTGGTGGCCTTCACGTTCATGGAGCGGCACTGGAACCAGGTGACGCGCCGCCTGTCGGAGGCGACAGCGCGCAACATCGGCGCGCTGGTGGACCTCTACGTCTCACGTGCCTACAGCGACGACAACCGGCTGGTGGAGCTCGCCCAGCGGCGGTTCGGGCTCACGCTGACGATCCTGGAGCCCGGCGATCTGCCGAAGAGCACCCAGCCCAAGCCGTTCTTCGACCTGCTCGACCGCGCACTGTCCGAGGAGATCGCCTCACACCTCAATCAGCGGCCGTTCTGGCTCGACACGGTGGGCCAATCGCGCCACATCGAGATCCGCGTGAAGATGGACAACGCGATCCTGCGCTTCACCGCGCCACGCGCGATGGCCTACGCCTCCAACTCGCACATCTTCCTGGTGTGGATGGTGGGCACCTCGGTGGTGCTCCTGACCGTGGCGATCCTGTTCCTGCGCAATCAGATTCGGCCGATCCTGCGCCTTGCGGAAGCCGCCGACGACATCGGCAAAGGGCGCCCGCTGCCGCAGGACTTCCGGCCGCGCGGCGCGCGCGAGGTGCGGCAGGCGGCCCAGGCCTTCCTGGAGATGCGCGACCGCATAACCCAGCACGTGGAGCAGCGCACCACCATGCTGGCGGGTGTGGGCCACGACCTGCGTACCGTGCTCACGCGGTTCAAACTGGAACTGGCGCTGCTGGGCGACCGCCAGGAGGCGGCAGCGCTGCGCAACGACGTGAACGAGATGCAGCGCATGCTGGAGGACTATCTGGCCTTCGCCAAGGGCGACGGCGGCGAGGAGGCAGAGCCGACCAGCGTGGGCGAGCTGCTGGAGGAGGTGAACGAGGAAGCGCTGCACTACGGCACGCCGATCGAGCTTCGGATTCGCCAGCCGAGCAGCGACTTGGTGCTGCCGCTGAAGCGTCAGGCGTTCAAGCGCGCTATCACCAACCTGGTCACCAACGCCACGCGGTACGGCGGCTACGTTGTAATCCGCGCCAGCACCGACAAGGAATGGCTAAACATCGACGTGGACGACGACGGGCCAGGCATCCCGCCGGCCGAGCGCGACAACGTGTTCCGCCCGTTCTACCGCCTCGGCAACGGCCGCAACCAGGACACCGGCAATACCGGCCTAGGGCTCGCCATCGCCCGCGATATCGCCCGCAGCCACGGCGGCGACATCGCCTTGAGCGAGTCCTCCATGGGCGGCCTGCGCGCCACCGTGCGTGTGCCAATCTAAGCAAGTTGTCCTTGCTCGGCCAACAGATCACGCTTGCGCATCGCATGTCCGGTTTAGGACTCGTTCCGGTAGAGTCGACGACTGGCGCGGTGGCCGCTGACGATGGGGAGTAGCCGTTTCCGGCGTGCCGGTGCCTCAATCCACGCGTCATAGCTCCGTTTCCAGTCGCCGCTCGTCGCAC
>JAFMSC010000553.1 GCA_017353825.1 Hyphomicrobiaceae bacterium
GTGGCGAGCGCCCTCGGCCGCGGACGCCTCCGCGGCGCGGCAAGCGCCGCGCGGGACCCAACGAAGACCAGGGCTCGCTGTTCTGAGCCGTCTCCCCAGAAGGTCTTCCCTCTTGACCACGCCCGCCGATCGGACACGATGCCACCGAGCCACGGCGTGGAGCCTTGGGTATGGTGGTTGGATCATGAGCGGCACACGGCGGGGGCCTGCGTCGAGGGCAACCAGGGATGAATAAGTTTGAGCGGCTGTTCGGCCTCAGGGGCGAGGCGAAGCTTCGCTACTTCGACGGTGAGTTCCAGGTGTTGATACCCGGAGACTTCGTGCGCTGCGCGGTGAGCGGTGAGCCCATCGCGCTTGCCGATTTGCGCTACTGGAGCGTGGAGCTGCAGGAAGCCTACGCCAGCGCCACCATCGCCTTCGCCCGCCACCGCGGCCTGACGGAGCGTCGGCCGCGCAGGTAATCCCAGCCAGCCGTTGCCGCGCGTCTTGGATGGGGGTTAGCCAATCGTTGTCACAGCGCACGCTTCTGTCCTCACCCGAGCTCATGCCGCCTCGCCGTCACGCCGGGGACGTATCGGCTGGGCGCGTCTCACCGCCCTGGCGCGCGCTGCCATCGCCGTGGTCCTTGGTCCTTACGAGCCCTCTGCATGTGCCCCTTCCTGATCGACGGCCGCGCGCTCGCGCCCGTCGTCGCGGTTGCCATGCCCCTTCCCGGAAGTTGAGCGGATATGACCCGCCGGCGGCTAGCCAACCGCGGCTAGCCGATCGCGGCCAGCATTCCTGACAGCTCCGCAGGCGCGGTGACCATGGCATCATGGCCCGTGGCAATCTCTTGCCATGTCCATCCCTCCTGCCGCTTCACCCACTGCCGGGTACCCTCCAGTGGAGCGTAGATCGGGTCGACGCAGGAGATGTAGGTGCGCGGCTTGCCGTTTCCGACCGGATGGTTGAGCCGAAGCGGGCTCTCATAGGTGCCGACCGGATGCGGCGTCAGGCGTCGTTTCACCCAGTCGGTGCGCAGATGGTTTGCGGGGATGCCAAACGCCGTGGGCGCCGGCGGAGGAATCAAAATGCCCTGTCCCACCTCCGCCACCATCTTCTTGCGCGCGGCCACCACATCTGGCGGCAGGGCGCCGAAGACGCTGCCACCATTCTCCAGGATGACGCTGTCGAGATAGACCAGGTGCCGAAGGCGATTGGGAATCCTATCGGCGGTGCCGGTGATGCTGGTGCCGCCGAAGCTGTGGCCCACCAGGATCACGTCTTCAAGCTCCTCGGCTTCGATATGATTGACGACATCATCTACGAACGTGTCGAGGGTGATGCCGTTGCTCAGCAGGTGCTTGCGTTCGCCGAGCCCGCTTTGGGTGGGCGTGGTGACCCGGTGACCCATGCCGCGCAGCGTGTCGGCGACCTCTCTCCAGCACCAGCCGCCGTGCCAGGCACCGTGCACGAGCACGTAAGTCTTGGCTGCGCTCTGTGCGGATGCCCTGGAACTAGCAACGGAGGCCAGGGCCGCGGCGCCCGCAAGGACCACGCGCCGCGACAGTTCGCGATGCCATTGTGAGCCCATTGTCCGTTTCCTCTCCTCTCTTCTCTTCCCTTCTCTTCTCTTCTCTTCTCTTCTCGTCTTGAGCGTATCTGAGAGCCATGCAGACTGTAAGCGTACACCAAAAGATTGCTCTGCCCAGCCCCGGAACGCATGCACATGGCCAGGCAGATTGGTCCCGCCGATCAGCGCTGTGGTGCCGATGCCAAGGACCATAGCGCCTCGCGGGCGATTAAAGCCTTTAGCCAGGCCGCGCTCGGAGTACGCCGGCGATCAAGGCGGCCAGGCGCTCCGCGTCTGGCGCCGGAAACTGGAGCCCGATCGGTAGCATCCGGGTGGCGGCGGCAAGGTCTGCGAGAACGCCGGTGGCACCTTTGAGCCGAGCCATGTCTTTTGTGGTTGAGACGAGCACGGCGCGGCGTTGCCCGGCTGCAGCGAGGAGGCGCCGCGCGTCGGTCTCGACGAGGCGCTGGTGGTCTCCAAAGGCAACCGTCTCGACGACCGCCGCGCCCAGCGAGCGAAGCAACGCGAAGAACCTCTGCGGCGCGCCGATGCCGGCCCAGGCGACGACGCGCCGTCCTTGTAGCCATTCAGCGTCGCCGGCAACGACCGTGGCACAGCGCAGGATCGGACCTTTAAAGCGCTGCATGAGCCAGTCGTAGACTGCGCTGCCCACGATCGAGGAGGGCGCGTTGACCACGATCGCATCAATGAGGCCGAGCTGGAACGCCAACGGTGCCCGCAGGGGGCCGGCGGGCATCACGCGACCGTTGCCCAGCCCGCGACTTCCGTCCACGACAGCGAGCGTGAGGTCCTTGGCGAGCTGCGGGTTCTGCAGCCCGTCGTCCATGACGATGACGTCGGCCTGCGCTCCGGCCCCGCCGCCGGCTTCGGCCGCCCGCTCGATCTCGCGTGCACCAGCCGCTCGGTCGCGCGCCAACAGCGTC
>JAFMSC010000554.1 GCA_017353825.1 Hyphomicrobiaceae bacterium
CGAGGTCGGCCCCGCGCGCGCCCTTGGGGAAGCGTGCCGTGGCGACGGCGATGTGGCCCTTGAGGACCAGGGTGAACCGCTCCTGCATCTCGCGCGTGGGCTGGCCGACGGCGACCGTGCGCGTCACATCGGTGGTGCCATCGAGGTACTGGGCGCCGGAATCGACGAGGTAGAGCTCGCCGGGCCTGAGCGCCCGGTTGGTGGCAGTGGTAACGCGGTAGTGCACGATGGCGCCGTTGGGACCCGAGCCTGAGATGGTGTCGAAGCTGATCTCCTTGAGCGCCTGCGTCTCGGCGCGCATCTCCTCCAGCCGCTGCGAGGCCGTGATCTCGTCGATGCGGCCCGTCGTTGCCTCGCGGTCGAGCCAGGCCAGGAAGCGGGCCATGGCCGCGCCGTCGCGCTTGTGCGCGGCGCGCATGCCCCTGATCTCGGTGGCGTTCTTGCGCGCCTGAGGCGGGACGCAGGGGTCGGTTGCGCGCACCACACGCGCCTTCCCGCCCTTCAGCTTGGCGTGGAACCAGACCGGCGCCGCCGGGCTGAGCCGCACGGTCTTGCCGGCTGTCTTAAGGGCGGTGAGCCGCTGCGCGAGCGTGGCCGGGTTGGCGAGCCTGGCCACTGGCGCCAGGTGTGCCTTGGCCTCGCGGCCGACCTTGGCGGGGTCGATGAAGAGTTCCGCCTTGCCGCTGGCAGGTACGATGGCAAACGCGAGAGCGATCGGATTGTGCGCCACATCCGAGCCGCGAATATTGAACAGCCAGCAGATGGACGGCGGGAACGTGAGGACCACGGCATCCTGGCCATCACGCTTGAGGGTGGCCTGGATCTCGGCGAGTTTGTCTTGAGCAGACTTGCCCGCGTGCTTGAGGGGATGCGGGACGACGGCGCCCCGCGGCGGTGCCGGCCGGGCCTTCCCCCAGAGCATGTCCACGAGATTGCGGCCAAGCGGCTTCAGCTTGATACGCCTGGCCGCCAGCTCGCGGGCGAGGTCATCGACCATCTTCGGCGCATGCAGCCTGGGATCGAAGCCGATCACGGCCCCCGGCCTGAGCGTCTTGGCGAGCCAGTCGCCGAGCCTGCCGTTGCCGGCTTGCAAAACCTCGAACACCTTGGTGTCCACCTGCCTCGGTGCCTGTAGGATGTAGCGGCCGTCGACGAAAAGCGCGGCACTGGCCGTGGCCACGATGGCGGTGCCGGCGGACCCGGTGAATCCCGTCAGGAACGCGAGCCGCTCGGCCGAAGCCGGTAGGTACTCGTTGGCGTACTCGTCGGCATGCGGCACCAGCAGGGCGTCAATGCCTGCCCGCGCCATCAACTCGCGCAGTCGCGCGATGCGCCCGGCGCTCTCACTGCCGCCCTGGGCCGGCTCGTAGGACTGAAACATGGCAGCGAGTCATAGTGCCCCTCCCACGCTCCGCGCAACTGGTGCTTTGGTGCCCGCACGTGCCCCTGTCGGCCCGGCCGGCGTTTATCGTCTGGTGGCCGAATCCCCCGCATCGGCCCGCGCGGTCGACGCGCTGGACGCCTCGGATGTCCGCTCCGGAGAAGACCTCCGCGGCAGCGGGAACAGCATGGCGACGCGTTGGCGATAGCGTCGGTACTCGTTGCCATAGAGAGCGATCAGGTCCCGCTCCTCGAGCGCGATGCCGACGAAGATATAGGCCGTCGTGACGGCGGCAAAGAGGAGGTGGCCCACGCTCATCACGGGCGTCGCCCAGAAAGCGATGATGAAGCCCAGATAGAGTGGATGCCGGACGAACCTGTAGAGCAGGGGAGTTCTGAAACGCGGCTCGGCCGGCTTACGGTCAATCAGGTTGAGCACCACCTGGGAAAGGCCGAACAGTTCGAAATGGTTGATCAGGAACGTGGCGAGGAACACGATCCCCCAGCCGAACAGCGACAGGCCCAGGAGAGCCATGGCCAACCTGGGCTCGCTCACCTCCCAGATCGTCGCCCCGATGGGACGCCACTGCCAGAACAGCAAGATGAGCGCGAGGCTCGACACCAGCACGAATGTACTGCGCTCTACGGCGGCTGGCACGAATCGCGTCCACCAGCGCTTGAACCCCTGCCTGGCCATGACGCTGTGCTGCACGGCAAACAGCGACATCAGCAGAACATTGATGACAAGAGACTCCAGGATCGGTCCCTCCGGCCCGGTGTCGATCGTCTTCGGCACATAGAGTCCCGTCACGAATCCGATGGCGTAGAGGATGGTGCCGAAGAAGACGACGTAGGCAGCCAACCCATACGCAAGCGCCAGAATGCGTCCCATTGCTATCTCCTCATGACAAGCGGAATGGGCCGACCGCGATGCGAGAGCAGCCGGCCGTCGCGCCTTGCAGGTGAGGTAGCCGACGCCGCGGCAAAGGGCGTCCACCGACCGGTTGATGTCGGCAATTCGCGTAACGTGAGGGCGCCCTGCCCTCCGAGCAAGCGGGGAGAGGGAGTGAGGCAGCGCTTCTGGCCGGTCCCGCAAGCGGTTTCGCCCG
>JAFMSC010000192.1 GCA_017353825.1 Hyphomicrobiaceae bacterium
CCATGTCCCGCCTCACCCTACAGCGGGGCGGCCCGCGCGACCTCGCCGCCATCCGCGACAGCCTGGCCGCGGCTGGGACCTGCGGGGAGCTGCTCCGCGCCGCCAGCACTGGCATGGGCTTGCTGAGGGGGCTGCCCGGCACGCTCGCCGATATCGCTGAGCGGCTGGGGACGTGCGATTCCGCCCTTGAGCCGCTGCTGGCGCGGGCCCTCATTGACGACGCGCCGCACCACAAACGCGACGGCGGCTTCGTGCGGGTGGGCTACTCCGCCGAGCTCGACGCAGCGCGCGCCCTGCGCGACGACAGCCGCAGGGTGATGGCGGCGCTGGAAGCCAGATACGCGCAGGAGACCGGGATTAAGGCGCTGAAAGTGCGCCACAATAACATCCTGGGCTACTACGTCGAGGTGCCGGCGGGCGCTGCTAGGCCGCTGCAGAACGCACCGCTCAGCGACACCTTCCGCCATCGCCAGACGATGGCGGGCGCCATGCGCTTCACCACCGAGGAGCTCATGGAGACGGAGAGCCAGATCGTATCGGCCGCGGATCGGGCGCTGGCGTTGGAGCACGACGTCTTCGCCGAGCTGACGCTTGCCGTCGCCGCCCAAGAGCGTGCGCTGGGCGAGGTGGCGGGCGCGCTCGCCGATCTCGACTGCGAGGCCGGCCTCGCCGAGGTCGCCGTGGAGCAGGGCTACACGCGGCCCGTCCTCGATGACAGCACCGCCTTCGAGATCGCAGGCGGGCGCCATCCCGTGGTGGAGCAGGCCTTGCGCGGGTCCGAGGAGGGGGGCCAGTTCATCGACAATGACTGCTTCCTGGGCGGGGGTCCGGCCGACGCTGCCGAAGCGGCAGGGGATCCGGTGGGCACGGGTGGCGCCGGGGAGTTCCGGCCGGGGCGGCTGTGGCTGGTCACAGGCCCAAACATGGCCGGCAAGTCCACCTTTCTGCGCCAGAACGCGCTGATCGCCGTGTTGGCTCAGATTGGCTCGTTCGTGCCGGCGCGCTCAGCCCGCATCGGCATCGTCGACCGCCTGTTCTCGCGCGTCGGCGCCGCCGACGATCTGGCCCGCGGTCGCTCGACATTCATGGTGGAGATGGTGGAGACGGCGTCTATCCTGAACCAGGCCAGCCCCCGCTCACTGGTCGTCCTCGACGAGATCGGGCGCGGCACCGCCACCTTCGACGGCCTCTCCATCGCCTGGGCGGTGGTGGAGTATCTGCATGAGGTGTCCCGGTCCCGTGTGCTGTTTGCAACGCATTACCACGAGCTGACGGCTCTGGCCGGGCGCCTGGCGCAGATGGCCAGCGTCACCATGGAGGTGCGCGAGTGGAAGGATGCCATCGTGTTCGCGCACAAGGTCAGGCCGGGCGCCGCCGACCGCAGCTACGGCATCCAGGTGGCCAAACTTGCGGGGCTCCCGGAGGCGGTGACGAAGCGAGCGGCGGAGGTGCTGCGGCTCCTGGAGAAGGGCGACGCCAAATCCCCCGACGCGGCGACGCTCCTGGAGGAGCTGCCCCTATTCGCGGCCGCTTCCTCTCTCCCCGGGCAAGGAGACGGGCAGGGCAAGGAGCAGCCGGCCGCGGCTCCCTCCGCCGTCGAGGAGGCTCTGGCCGCCCTCGACCTCGACGAGCTCACACCCAAGCAGGCGCTGGAGGTGCTCTACAAGTTAAAGGAGCTCTGTTGAGGGCCAGATGACCGACAAGTGACTTGGGGTATGCCGCGCCCCCCTGACAGGGGCGTCGACAGCATCGTTGCGAGCATCCTGATGCGCTGGGCCTGGGCTGGGCCTGAGCTGGGCCTGAGCTGGGCCTGAGCTGGGCCTGGTATGGGATCAAGCCTGCATGGCCTCGCGCAACGCCGCGGAGAGGCGCAGCGGCTTGCCCGAGACCGAGACGAGCACCACCGTCACCTCGGCGGTGAACAGCTCAACGCCGTCGCGGCTGATGCGCTGGTCGAGCACCAGGGTGGCGGCGGTGGTCTCCATGGCGCGGGTGGCCACCTCCAGCACCTCGTCGATGCGGGCGGGCTTCAGGAACTCCAGCGCCATGCGGCGCACGACGAACGCCGCCCCCTCGCTCCCGCCGGCGCCCGCGATCAGCGCCTTGTGGTCGTTGCCGAGGAGGCGCAGGAAGTCGGAGCGGCCGCGTTCGCACCAACGCATGTAGCTGGCATGATAAACCACGCCCGAGAAGTCCGTGTCCTCGAAGTAGACCCGGATCGGGAGCACGTGGCGCCGCCGCCCCGATGCATCGGCAACGATGCGCCCGGCGAGGTCGGGCCAGCGCCCAAGCGAGTCGGATTGAGGGTCAGGCCGAGCCGACATCGATGAGGACGATCTCCGGAGGGACGCCGATACGTACGGGAAAAATCGCACAGCCGAGGCCGCCCGAGACGATCAAATTTCTGCCGTCCTCGACGATATGGCCATAGGCATAGCGGTTGGCGTAGCGCGACCGGACGACGGGCGAGTAGCCGAGGATGCGCACTTGGCCCCCGTGGGTGTGGCCGCTGAGGGTAAGCGCGACCCGCTGGGGCACCTTTGGAAAGATGTCGGGCTCGTGTGCCAGCAGGATTACCGGCGCATCGTCCGTCACCTTCGCCAATGTGCCGGGAAGGTCGTCCACGCCGATAGTCTCCCTTCTGCCCCAGCGCACGCGCGGCAAAAAGGCAAGTTGGTCGCCGAGACCGGCGAGCCAGAAGCCCTGCCGATCCTTGTCAAGCCGCGCGGCATCGTTCTCATAGACCCGAATCCCAGCCGTTTCGAGTGCCCGCCGAGCAAATGTTGGCCCGTGGCCCTCGGTCTGTGCTGTTCGATCCGCCCACCAGTCGTGATTGCCGAGCACGGCATGTACACCGAGCGGCGCGCTCAGTCGGCTGAGCTCACGTCCCCAAGCGTCGGCAGGGACCACGCCAGTCACCCAGCGGTGCCCGGCAACGTAGTCTCCCAGCAGAAGGATGACATCGGCTTTAAGGCTGTTCGCTCGCTCCACGATCGCCCCAATCCTGCGTACGCCAACCCACGGCTCGCAGGCGTGCAGATCCGCCAGTGCGGCGATGCGCAGGCGCAGCCCGGCGGGCCAGGCCCTCGGCGTCAACCGATAGCGCGCCACCTTCAAGCGCACGTGAGGCTCGATGCCGAAAGCGTAGCCTGCAAGGCCCACACCGGCGAGAAGGCTCGCCAGGCCCCCCTTCAAAAGGGAGCGCCGCGAGATCATGCGGCGGCTAGGCTTGCGGCGCTGCCGACATCCACCATGACGACCTCGGGCGGCACGCCGATGCGCACCGGCAGGACCGAGCACCCGAGCCCCCCCGAAACGATCAGGTGCCGGTTGTTCTCGATGATGTGACCATAGGCGAAGCGGTTGCCGAAGCGGGAGGGAACGCGCGGCGAATAGCCGAACAGGCGCACCTGGCCGCCGTGCGTATGGCCGCAGAGCGTGAGCGAGACCCGTTCCGGCACGTGCGGGAAGATATCGGGCTCGTGCGCGAGCAGGATCACGGGCGCGTCGTCGGTGACCTTGGCAAGGGTGCCGGACAGATCGTCGATGCCGCGCGGACCCCTCCGGCGGCGCCGGCGGATTCGCCGGACGAACGCCAGCTGGTCGCCGAGACCGGCGAGCCAGAACGTGTGGCCCTCCTTGGCAAGACGCACCGCGTCGTTCTCGTAGACGGGAATGCCGAACCGCTCCAGCGCACGCCGGCCCGCCACCGGACCGCGGCCCAAGCGCTGCGCAGCCTGGTCATCCCACCAGTCGTGGTTACCGAGGATGGCATGTACACCCAGCGGTGCCCTCAACACGCTGAGCGCCTCGGCCCACTCCTCCGGGGCAACGGAGCGCGTTTTGAACCTGTGGCTGGCGGCGAAGTCGCCCAGCAGCACGATGATGTCGGGCTTGAGCTGGTTCGTGCGCTCGGCGATGGCGCGGATACGCTCTGTGGGCATCAGCGGTCCGCCGGCATGCACGTCGGCGATAACGCCGACACTGAGGTTGAGCCCTGCCGACCAGTTGCGCGGGATGACGCGGTAGCGTGTCACGCTCAAGCGGTACGCGGGCTCGATGGCGAGGCCGTAGCTCGACAGCCCCACCATGCCGGCGCCAGAGACGCCCAGCGCCTTCAGAAACCGCCGCCGCGATACCCCCCGCACGGCCCTGCGCACCCGCGCCGCGCGGCCCCCAGTGTCCGGCGCTGCGTGCGGCAACTCACCCGTCATCAAGGTCCCTCTGTGCCCCCAAGACTGCCCGAGACTGCCCGAAGACTGCCCGCGACTGCGCCCGGGGGGTTGGCTGTGTCCGCCCGCGCTTATGTGCAAAGCACAAATGAGATGGGCGGGCAACCCCGCAGTGCAAGCACAATGAACGGCGCCACCCCCCACATTGCGGAGATTTCATGCGCGCTTGGCCGCCTAGGCGCTGCCCGCCTTGCCGCCGGCCCCGCCGGTATTGAGGTCCTCCGCGTCGTCGAACAGGCCGATCTGCGGGGTGGCGGTGCGCGCGGGGCCGGTGAGGCCCAGGTGCTTGTAGGCGCGCAAGGTGAGGACACGCCCGCGCGGGGTGCGGCCAATGAAGCCCTGCTGCAGCAGGTAGGGCTCCACGACCTCCTCCAACGCATCGCGGGGTTCGGAGAGCGCCGCCGAGATCGTCTCGATGCCCACCGGGCCGCCGTCGTAGCTCTTGGCGATGCAGGTGAGATAGCGGTGGTCGAGGGCGTCAAGGCCCTCCGCATCCACCTCCAGCTGCTTAAGGGCGCGGTCCGCCACCGCGGCGTTTACCACCGTGGCCTTCTCCACCGCTGCGAAGTCGCGCACACGCCGCAGGAGGCGGCCGGCAATGCGCGGCGTACCCCGGGATCGGCGTGCGATCTCGGCGGCCCCGTCGTCGCCGATCGCCATCTTGAGCACCCCGGCACCACGGGTGATGATCGTCTGCAGCTCGGCGTGGGTGTAGAAGTTGAGGCGCACGGGGATGCCGAAGCGGTCGCGCAGCGGCGTCGTCAGCAAGCCCGTGCGGGTGGTGGCTCCGATCAGGGTGAACTTGGCGAGGTCGATCTTGACCGAGCGTGCTGCCGGCCCCTCGCCGATGATGAGGTCGAGCTGATAGTCCTCCATGGCCGGGTAGAGGACCTCCTCAACCGCCGGGTTGAGCCGGTGGATCTCGTCGATGAAGAGCACATCGCGCTCTTCCAGGTTGGTGAGCAGCGCGGCGAGGTCACCGGCCTTGGAGACGACCGGCCCCGAGGTGGCGCGAAAGCCCACGCCTAACTCACGCGCCATGATCTGAGCGAGTGTGGTCTTGCCGAGGCCGGGTGGGCCCGCAAACAGCACGTGGTCGAGGGCATCCCCGCGCCCCTTGGCGGCCTCGATGAACACCTTGAGGTTGGCGCGTGCCTGCTCTTGGCCGATGAACTCGGCCAGGTAATGCGGGCGCAGCGACGCCTCCGCGTCCTCTGCCTCCCGCCTTCCCCCCGTGACCAGTCGCTTATCCTCGGCCATGGTTTGCTCACATGCTGGTGTTTGCGGGGGGTGTCAACTGGCGGCGGCGTCCTGCTAGGCTGGCCGCGGGGAAAGGGCGTCGACCCCATCTGCCCACCGCTTGGCCCTCCCGCTCCGTCTGGGAATGCTATAGATAGCGCTGGTATACCTCGCGGCGTGCCTCGGCCCAATAGCCTGACAAGCCCCTCGCCACCCCATGACCAACAAGCTCCTTGACGACTGCTTTGGCCACGACAAGAAGCGGCTGCGCCATGGCGAGGCGCTGGCGATCCTGAAGCAGCGCGTCGCGCCCGTCGCCAGCGTGGAGAAGGTGCCGCTCGCCAGGGCGGCCGGGCGCATTCTGGTCGAGGCGGCCGTGGCGCCGCGCCCGGTGCCCGCCCACACCAACGCCGCGGTCGATGGCTATTCCTTCGCCGCCGCCGACTATGAAGCAGGCACGGGAACGGAACTGCCCGTGCATGGCCGCGCTGCAGCCGGCCACCGCCTGCAACGCTGCCCGGCGCCGGGCACGGCGGCGCGCATCTTCACCGGGGCGGTGATACCTCAGGGGCACGACACCGTGGTCCTGCAGGAGGACGTCGAGGCGCGGGAGGTTGCCGGCCGCGCCGTGGTGTCGATCCCGGCCGGCATCAAGCGCGGGGCCAACACCAGACGCGCGGGCGAGGATGTCGAGGCGGGGGAGATGCTGCTCCGCCCCGGTGCCGTCTTGCGCCCTCAAGAGCTTGCCGCTCTCGCCTCGATCGGCACCGCCGAGGTTCCCTGCTACGCGCGCCTCAATGTGGCGATCATGTCGACTGGAGACGAGATTGTGAGGCCCGGCGCCGCCCTTGCGGAAGGCCAAGTCTACGACGCCAACGCGCCAATGCTCGCTGCCCTTATCGCCAGCGCAGGCGCGCTGCCCGCCGACCTCGGTGTGCTTCCTGACGATCCCGTCGAAATCCGGCGTCGACTGGCCGAGGCCGCGCAAAGGTTCGATGCGGTGATCCTCTCTGGCGGCGCAAGCCGCGGCGAGGAGGACCACGTGGTGGCTGCCCTGGACGCGCTCGGCAAGCGCCACCTGTGGCAGCTCGCCATCAAGCCCGGCCGACCAATGTCGTTCGGCCAGATCGGCGACTGTGTGGCGCTGGGGCTGCCCGGCAACCCGGTGGCGGTGTTCGTCTGCTTCCTGCTCTACGTGTGGCCGCTCCTGCGCCGCATGGGCGGGGCCGAGTGGCCGGAGCCCAAGCGCTACCGCCTCCCGGCGCTATTCGCGTTCCCTGGCCGCAAGCTGGGCCGGCGCGAGTTCTGGCGTGGCATGCTCAAGCAGACGCCGCACGGGCTCGGAGTGGACAAGTTCGCACGCGACGGCTCGGGCCTCATCTCGGGCCTGCGCGCCGCCGACGGACTGATCGACATTCCCGAGGACGTGGCCGGGGTACAGCCTGGCGAATTGGTGATGTTCATCCCGTTCGCCGAGTACGGCCTCGTCGGGAGCTGAGCATTGCGCGCCGATGCGGGTGGCCCGTGGTCGAGAAGGCAGGTTCGGCTGAGCTAGAGCTCAGCCGGGGACTTTTGTGGAAATGCCGAGATCAGATTTTGTGTGTGCTGCATAGTTATGCCAAGAGCGCATATGGGTCATCACGCCCGACAGCTGCGCTTTGATGGAGCCCGCGCAAACCAGGCCTACTTCCGTGCAATCGAGAGCTGCGTTGTCGCAAGCGAGCGCCTCACAGGGATCGCGTCGCGTTGGCGCGGCGCAATGCGCGTTTCGCCGCCATCGCCTCGCGATGCGCGGTTGTTGACACGCCTGCGCACGGCATCGATCGGCACATCAGTGGCCAGGGACGCTGCTGCAGCCGATGATCAAGCGCGTTGATGGCGGCGCTCGGCGCCTTAGAACCAGAATGGCGGGGCTCATCGGGGAGCGCTTTGCCTGGCGGGATTAGCGCCGACCCCCTGTCCCATTTGCCGGCGATCCCGACGACGGTGCTGGCCGGTTTGGCTCGGCGGTGGCGCCGTGATATCGAGGGCGCCGTCAAAGGCTTCGGCGGCCAGGACCGCGCCCCCCATGCAACGCGTCGCCATCATCGACTACGGCTCCGGCAACCTGCAC
>JAFMSC010000193.1 GCA_017353825.1 Hyphomicrobiaceae bacterium
ACGACGCACGCGCCAGGAGTCGCGGCAGGCACCCCGATGCACATCCTCGCCCATGGCGGAACGGCCGAAGATCAGCCTCTCGACGGCGAGAAAGCTGGAACTGCCCGAGATGGCGACCTCAGTGCGGCGGTGGAGCCTTGCCCGGTCGAACATAATGGTGGGCTGTGGCAGCCATGCCAAGCGGGCGCCCTCGCCGACGTCGAGCCGCACGTGCACCTCTGCCTCGCCGTCGAGGGCGCGGTAGACCTTCTCGGCGGCGGCGGAGGTGATCGTGGCGTTGCACCCGGCGGCGACGGCCACCTCGATGTCGATGCGGTCGCCGCCGGTGAGGCCGCCCGCGGTGTTGAGCAACACGGCCTCCGGAAAATCGCCGATCGTGGACCTCGGAAAGCGCGCGCTGGCGGCCCCGGATTGGCGCAAGGCGGCGATCGAGGTCCGGCCGTCGGCAAGCACGAAGCCGAGCCGAACCGCGCCTTCCGTCCGTGGCAACCTGGCGTGAAGCATTCAGGCTCCTCCAAGTGTAGGGGTGGGTTAGGGCGAGGCCCCCTATACCCACCATGACTTGCCTACGACAACCATGGGTTGCGCGCGCTAGCGGCTCACCAGCCTAAGTCTCAAACCGTCAAGTACCGCCGAACATCGGCCTCCACCATGTCGGCTCCCTTTCCGGCCAGAACCACCTCGCCGCGCTCCATAACGGCGTAGGTGTCCGCGAGCTCGCGGGCGAAGTCGAAGTACTGCTCGACCAGCAGGATGGCCATCTTGCCCTGCTGGCGTAGATAGGAAATGGCGCGGCTGATGTCTTTGATAATCGAGGGCTGGATGCCCTCGGTGGGCTCGTCGAGCACCAACAGGCGCGGCTTGGTGACCAGGGCGCGGGCGACGGCGAGCTGCTGCTGCTGGCCGCCCGAGAGGTCGCCACCGCGCCGGCCGAGCATGGCCTTGAGAATGGGGAAGAGCTCGTAGAGCTCGTCGGAAATCTTGCGCTCGGCTTTGGGAAGGCGGGCGAAGCCCGTCTCCAGGTTCTCGCGCACCGTGAGTAGGGGGAAGATCTCGCGCCCCTGGGGTACGTAGGCCATGCCGCGGCGTGCCCGCTCGTAGGCCTTAAGGCCAGTGATGTTCTCGCCGTCCATGATCACGCGCCCCGAGCTGACGGGCTGGTGACCGACGATGGCGCGCAGGAGCGAGCTCTTGCCGACGCCGTTGCGCCCGAGCACACAGGTGATCTTGCCGGGCTCGGCGCTCACCGATACGCCCCGCAGCGCCTGCGCCGCACCATAGTAGAGATCGATGGCTTCGACCTTAAGCACCTTGACGACTCCGAGCCCTCGCGTTTGGCGTCTGCTTCCCTCGCGCCGCAGGGCCCCCAAAGACTCCGTACAGCGACAGGGGGATGAGAGAACCTCCGATGTCGGATTTCAATCCACCCTTTCCCCACCCTAAGACCCCTGCCCGCAAGAGGGGCGGAAGTCCGCTCCACGTCCCGTGTCGACCTCGGTCGCATCACCGCCCCAGGTAGACCTCGACCACGCGCTGGTTGGCGCTTACCTCGTCGATGGAACCCTCCGCGAGGACGGAGCCATCGTTGAGCACCGTGACCTTTACGCCCAGCATGCGCACGAACTCCATGTCGTGCTCTACCACGATCACGGTGTGGCTCCTGGCGATGTCCCTGAGCAGCTCCGCGGTCGTCCTGGTCTCGGCGTCGGTCATGCCGGCCACCGGCTCGTCCACCAACAGCAGCTTGGGGTTCTGGGCGATCAGCATGCCGATCTCCAGCCACTGCTTCTGGCCGTGCGACAACGCGCCGGCCAGCCGGTCCCGCTGAGCCTTGAGGCCGATCGTCTGTAGAATGGCGCCGATGCGCTCGGTGTGGCCGTTCGGGCGCCAGAACAGGTTGCGGCGGACCGTGCGGTCGCCTTCCAGCGCCAGCAGCACGTTGTCCTCCACCGTGTGGTTCTCGAACACGGTGGGCTTCTGGAACTTGCGGCCTATGCCGAGCTCAGCGATGGCGGCCTCGTCCTGCTTGGCAAGGTCGATGCTGCCGTTGTCGAACAGCACCTCGCCCGAATCGGGACGCGTCCTGCCGGTAATCACGTCCATCATGGTCGTCTTGCCGGCACCGTTGGGGCCGATGATGGCGCGCATCTCACCGTGCGAGATGTCGAGCGCGAGGTTGTCGAGCGCGCGAAACCCGTCGAAAGTCACTGTCACCCCGTTGAGGTAGAGGAGGCTCGGGGTGGTCTCGCGGGGCCTTTCGATGGCGGAGCTGACGAGCATGGCTCACTCCGCCGGCTGCGCCAGGCGCCCCTCGCCCACGCACGGGGAGTGGCTGGGCGTGGAGGAAGCGCGGGAGCCTGCCAAACCGCTCGCTGCAGGCGGAGTGAGGCCCCTCGCGTTTGAGGGATCGGCTCCTGCGCTAGGCTGGTTGCCAGGGTGCTGGCCCCTTCTCAGCAGGCCGAGGACGCCGCGTGGGAGGAAGATCGTGACCAGCACGAACATGGCGCCCAGCACGAACAGCCAATAGGGAGCAAGCATGCCCGCGGTGAACATCGTCTTGAGGTAGTTGACGATGACGGCGCCCAGCGAAGCGCCGACCAGCGTGCCTCTGCCACCCACGGCCACCCAGATCACGACCTCGATGGAGTTGCCGGGGGCGAACTCGCTCGGATTGATGATGCCGACCTGCGGCACGTAGAGCGCGCCCGCCACGCCGGCCATGCAGGCCGAGAGCGTGAACACGTATGTCTTGTAATTTTCCACGCGGTAGCCCAGGAAGCGCGTGCGGCTCTCCGCATCGCGGATGGCGATCAGCACCTTCCCAGCCTTCGAGCGCACCACAGCCTGGGCGAGGAGATAGCCGAGCCCCAGCGCGACAGCCGAGAGCGAGAACAGCACTGCGCGCGTCTTGGGCGCGCGCACGCTGAAGCCCAAGAGGTCGTAGAAGTCGGTGAGGCCGTTGTTGCCACCGAAGCCGAAGTTGTTGCGGAAGAAGCCGAGCATCAGGGCGAAGGTGAGCGCCTGGGTGATGATGGAGAGGTAGACGCCTGTGACGCGGCTGCGGAACGCGAACCAGCCGAACACGAAGGCCAGCACGCCAGGCACCAGCACGATCATCAGCGCCGCGTAGGGGAAATGATTGAAGCCATACCAGTACCAGGGCAGCTCCTTCCAGTTCAGAAACATCATGAAGTCGGGCAGGATCGGGTGCGCATAGCTGCCGCGTGTGCCGATCTGGCGCATGAGGTACATGCCCATGGCGTAGCCGCCGAGCGCGAAAAACGCGCCGTGCCCCAAGGACAGGATGCCGCAATAGCCCCACACCAGGTCGAGCGAGAGCGCGAGCAGCGCGTAGCACAGGTACTTGCCCCACAGTGCCACCGTGGTGGTCGTGACGTGGAAGGACGAGGACTGCGGCACGAACACGTTGAGGACTGGCACGACGACCGCCGCGGCGGCGAGGATCGCCAGAAACTGCCAGCCGCGGCCGTCGGGTGCCTCAAGGAGCCTGCGCGTGATCATGCTTCGACCGCTCGGCCCTTGAGCGCAAACAGCCCGCGCGGCCGCTTTTGGATGAACAGGATGACGAGGACGAGCAGAGCGATTTTGCCGAGCACCGCGCCGGCGAACGGCTCGAGGAACTTGTTGGCCACGCCCAGCGTCAGCGCGCCCACCAGCGTGCCCAACAGATTGCCCACTCCGCCGAACACAACCACCAGGAAGCTGTCGATGATGTAGCTCTGGCCGAGGTTGGGGGAGACGTTGTCGATTTGCGACAGCGCCACGCCGGCGAGCCCGGCGATGCCCGAGCCGAGCCCGAAGGTAAGCGCATCGATGCGGCCCGTGTTGATGGCCATGGAGCTCGCCATGCTGCGGTTCTGCGTCACGGCGCGCATATGCAGCCC
Organism: Hyphomicrobiaceae bacterium; assembly: GCA_017353825.1. GTDB lineage: Bacteria > Pseudomonadota > Alphaproteobacteria > Rhizobiales > Hyphomicrobiaceae > AWTP1-13. The sequence goes on from JAFMSC010000193.1 coordinate 3,906, forward strand.
GAGCGTGGTGTAGCGCAGCACCCCCAGCAGCGCCGCGAATACGACGCCGGCGAAAACGATGATCCACAGCCGGTTGAGCGTGATGGCGAGCCCGCCCAAGTCCACCACGCCCGACATGAAACTCGGCGTGCCGACCTCGCGGTTGCTGGGGCCAAAGGCGGTGCGCACCGTCTGCTGCAGGATGAGGCTGATGCCCCAGGTGGCGAGCAGCGTCTCCAGCGGCCGGCCGTAGAGAAACTGGATGACACCGCGCTCGATCACGACCCCGACCAGGCCCGCGACCAGGAAGGCCAGCGGCAGCGCGATCATGAGCGAATAGTCGAAGAGGCCGGGGGCCATCGCTCGGATCGCCTCCTGCACTACGAAGGTGGTGTAGGCACCCAACATGACCATCTCGCCGTGGGCCATGTTGATCACGCCCATCACGCCGAAGGTGATGGCAAGCCCGATGGCGGCGAGCAGCAGCACTGAGCCGAGCGAAAGGCCGTACCAGGCGTTCTGCACGCCGTCCCAGGCGGCGAGCGTGTTCTTGATGTTGGCGCTCGCAGCGTTGGCGGCGGCAAGCACATCGGGCGGCAGATCGGCCGGGAGCCCTTCGAGGAGCGCCAGCGCATCGAGGTCGCCGCGGTCGCGGACCACCTGGATGGCGACGATCTTGGCGGCGGCGCTCGTGTCCTGCTTGGCAAGGAGAACCGCAGCGCGCGCCTCGCTGAGCACCCTCCTCACCCGAGGGTCCGTCTCCGCCTCGAGTGCCTTCTCGAGCGCGGGAAGCACATTCTCCTGGTGCGACTTGAAAACGGCCTGGGCGGCGTCGAGGCGGCGCTTCGGGTCGGGCGCCATCAGCGTCAGGCTGCCCAGCGCCGCCTCGATGGCAATGCGCAGCCTGTTGTTGACACGCACGGTGTCGATATCGGCCGGCGGGCTGCCGGAGATTTCCCTGCCGGTGGCCGCATCCGTGAGCGCGCCGGATCGGGTCTTGATGAACACCCTTTTCTCTGCTGCGCTATAGATGAGGCGCGCATCGCTCAGAGCTTCGAGCAGCGAAGCCGCCAGCGGGCTGCCGGACGCCGCCACCTTGGTGATGGCCTCGCCCGTATCGCTCAGTGAGTCCTCCGTGAAGGCAGGCAACGCGTCCTCGTAAGACCCGGCATGGGCCAGGCCGCCAGCGGCCATGAGGAGGCCGAGAGCACATAAGAGCGCCGTGGGGCGCTCAAAGAGCCTGCGTAGCGCAATCAATTGTCACCGAGCCCCGGCGATGTTGCGAACAAGCGGCGGCGGATGCCCGCCGCCTCGGGACAGACCGCGCGAAGTTTGGCAAAGCGTGCGACGAGCGTGCGCCCTAGCCTGAGCCGCCGCACTTTCCCGTGACCTTGTTGTAGTTGCCGCACTTCAGCTTGACCCAATCTGCCTCCAGGTCCTTGGACCCCGGCAAGAAATCGGACCAGGCGTCGCCGGGCACCAGGCCCTTGGTCTGCCACACCACGTCGAATTGTCCGTCGGCACGAACCTCGCCGATGAGCACGGGCTTGGTGACATGGTGGTTGGGCAGCATCTCCGACATGCCGCCGGTGAGATTGGCCGCCTTGATGCCGGGCAGCGCCTCGATCACCTTGTCGGGATCGGTGGTCTTCACCTTCTCCACCGCCTTCACCCACATGTTGAAGCCGATAAAGTGGGCCTCCATGGGGTCGTTGGTGGTGCGCTTCGGGTTCTTGGTGAACGCGTGCCACTGCTTGATGAAGGCGGCGTTGACCGGGCTCTTGACCGACTGGAAATAGTTCCACGCGGCGAGGTGGCCCACCAGCGGCTTGGTGTCGAGACCGGCGAGCTCCTCCTCACCCACCGAGAACGCCACCACCGGGATGTCAGTGGCCTTGATGCCCTGGTTGCCGAGCTCCTTGTAGAAGGGGACGTTGGCATCGCCGTTGATGGTGGAGACCACCGCCGTCTTCCTGCCGGCCGAGCCGAACTTCTTGATATCGGACACGATCGTCTGCCAGTCGGAATGGCCGAACGGCGTGTAGTTGATCATGATGTCCTCGTCCTTGACGCCTTTCGCCCTCAGGTAGGCCTCAAGGATCTTGTTGGTCGTGCGCGGATAGACGTAGTCCGTGCCAGCGAGCACCCAGCGCTTCACCGAGCCCCCGTCCTTGCTCATCAAGTAGTCCACGGCAGGGATCGCCTGCTGGTTGGGCGCGGCTCCCGTGTAAAACACGTTGCGTTCGCTCTCCTCGCCCTCGTACTGCACCGGATAGAACAGGATTGAGTTCAGCTCTTTGAACACCGGCAACACCGATTTGCGCGATACCGAAGTCCAGCAGCCGAACACGGCCGCCACCTTGTCCTTGGTAATCAGCTCGCGCGCCTTCTCGGCGAACAGGGGCCAGTTCGAGGCCGGATCGACGACCACCGGCTCCAGCTTCTTGCCGAGCAGGCCGCCCTTCTTGTTCTGATCTTCGATCAGCATCAGCATCACGTCCTTCAGCGTGGTCTCGCTGATGGCCATCGTGCCCGAGAGGGAGTGCAAGATGCCGACCTTGATCGTCTCCTCGGCCTGGGCCGGCCCGGCCAGACAGACTGCGGCGAGCACGCCGGCCCCCACCACAATGCTCAGGACGTTGCGGATCATGAGAGTGTCACCACCTTTGACGGAACCAATTGCGGGTGCACCGGTGCCCCGGGGCGGGAGACAGCAATCGCCATGCCATGCTGCGGGCGAATGCTTAAGGGCTGACAAGCAAGGGGTTCCGAGCCTCCGTTGAGCTGGCCCGCGGAGGCCGTCGCGGTTTGTGTGCCCGCGCCTTAGGCAGCTGCCTGTTTCATGAACTCGGCCAGTCTGATTTGCCGCCTTGTTGGGCAATTTCTGCGTTGGGGGTTGACCGACCCTCGCGGCGCTGTTGTGTATATCCAGGCAACGTGAAGACCAGCCCAGAAAGGTGCGCGGCTGCAAGCGGGCCGCTCTGAGGGCGTTCCGGGAGAGGGGATGCTCGAAGTCTCGCAACTCTCGGTCAGCTACGGCAAGCACCTGGCCGTCGACCGCGTCTCGCTGAGCGTCAGGAGCGGCGAGATCGTCGTCATCCTGGGTGCCAACGGCGCCGGAAAATCATCCTGCCTCAAGGCGTTGGGTGGCGTAGTCCGACACCTGCCGGGCGCGCGCATCGCGCTCGGCGGCACCGACCTGACCGCGTTGGCGCCGCACCGGCTGGTGGAGGCGGGATTGGCTCTGGTGCCCGAGGACCGCGGCATCTTCCCGGATCTGTCGGTAGAGGACAACCTCAAGCTCGGCGCCTTCACGGCGCGGGCGCGCGCTCCAGCAGGGGACAATCTGCGCCGCGTGGTCGGGCTCTTCCCGCGCCTGGCCGAGCGCATGGGTCAGCTCGCCAGCACCATGAGCGGCGGCGAGCGCCAGATGGTGGCCATCGGGCGTGCGCTGATGTCGGACCCCGCCATCCTGCTGCTGGACGAGCCATCCCTGGGCCTCTCCCCGCTCGTCTGCGGCGAGCTGTTCCAAGCACTGGCCCGGATCCGGGAGCTGGGCTTGGGCGTGCTATTGGTGGAGCAGAACGCGCGTCAGGCCCTGGCCCTGGCCGACCGCGGCTATCTCTTGGTGAACGGCCGCATCGTCGGCGAGGGCTCCGCGGAAACGCTGCGCGACGACCCGGCCGTGCGG
>JAFMSC010000194.1 GCA_017353825.1 Hyphomicrobiaceae bacterium
CGGCGCGCCAGCGGGTCGGCTGACCCGTTGCTGGCGACGCGCTCGATGGCCGCTGCAAGGGCGGCGACGCCCTCCCCGGTAGTGGCCGTCACCTTCAACACCGGCACGCTGGCGGGCGCGCCTGATTTGAGCGACAGCGCCCCCTTCAAGTGCTGCACGGCGTGCTCGGCCCCCTCGCGGTCGCCCTTGTTCACCACCAGGACGTCCGCGATCTCGAGGTGGCCGGACTTCATTGCCTGGATGTCGTCGCCGAGGCCCGGCGCCGTGACGACGATGCGCACGTCGGCGACCTCGGCGACATCGATATCGGCCTGCCCCGTGCCGACCGTTTCCATGAGTATGATATCGCGGCCCGCGGCATCGAGCGCGTCGATGACGCGCACCGCCGCCGGAGTGAGACCGCCCAAGTGGCCGCGACTCGCCAGCGAGCGCATGAACACGCCGTCGTCATCGAGCGCCGCAGTCATGCGGATGCGGTCGCCGAGGATGGCGCCGCCCGAGACCGGGCTCGACGGGTCGACAGCAATGATCCCTACCGTCTTTCCCTGCTGGCGCAGATGGTGTGTGTAGGCGTTGAGAAGCGTGGACTTGCCGGCCCCCGGCGGCCCGGTGAAGCCCACCACGACGGCATGCCCCAGGTAAGGCTGCATGGCGGCCAGCAGGCCGGGAGCCGCCGCGGAGAGGCGCTCAAGCTCCGTCACAGCCCGCGAGATGGCACGCCGCTCGCCCCTGCGCATGCGCTCAACGAGCAGCGCGGTGGCGAGGTCTTCCGCTTTCGGAGAGGGACTGTGCGACGCCATGAGCGCCTGGAATAGCGGGGCGCGGGCAGGCATGCAACCGGTGGGTCGCGCCTTGCGAGCCACCTGGCTGCCTTGATCGTCACGCCTTACAGAAGCCAGCGAGCCGAGCGGAGGCGTTGGGCGGCTGATTGGAAGCGGCGCTGTAGCACCAGCTGCGCGGCCCCGCCGCCCGGGAGCGCCCAGATCGGATCGAGGCACGCGCCTTCGCCCCAACGACCACGCGGTCGGCAGCCAAGCGTTTGAGGCGCTCTTGGGCCGCCTCCTCGCGCGCGCGATCGGCACTCTTCTGCGCACTCGCAAGACGTTCACGCGCGTCCGCCGCAGTGCGTTCCGCGGCTTGTTTGGCGCGCTGCAGTTCCTCTAGCTGGGCGCGCGCCGTGGCGGCCTCGCGCTGGGCCCGTTCGAGCGCGCCGCGGGCCTCCTCAAGCTGGGCCCGCGCTTCAGCCGCAGCACGCTCGGCAGCGGACAGAGCCGTCTGAACGGTGCTGCGCTCCTCAAGCTCGGCGGGCGCGGCTTCGGTGGTGATGGTCGCAGCGGTTTCAGGATGCGGCGCATCGCCGGTGAGCGGCGACGTGGCGGGGGGCGGCGCGATGGCCGCCGTGCCGGCGCTCGCGCTCGGCTGCGGGGCGATCTCGATGAGGAGGCCCCCCGCCAGCACGAGCACGATGAGCGCGGCCAACCCGTGCTGTACAGGGCGCAGGCTCCCGCGTGGGGCAGGGCTGGCGGGAAGGGACCGCTTCTTCTGCCATGGATCGTAAGTGCCGAAGTTCCAGACATGGCCCTCAGGGTCGCGACAAGAGTAGCCGCGGCCGTTGTTGGACTCGTGCTCGGGGTCGATGATGATGACGGCGCCGGCCGCCTTGGCGCGTGCGTGGTGGGCACGGGCGTTGGCGACGTAAAGGTAACAGATCTGGGTCTCGACCCCGCCGATCTCGTCCGGCTGTACCAGAAGCTTGCCAAACACCGTGTCCTCGATGGGCGCCACCATCAGCATGCCGCTGCCGACCGTGAGCTCCGCGTAGCGGGCCGCGCCGCCGGAGTCGGTGACGATGCGGTGGACCTGCATGCCGAAGGCCCGACACAGCCACGTCACGGCCGCGGGCACGTCGCGGTAGCGCAGGATTGGGATCAATGGGGCGCCGACTGCACCCGCGGCTGCGGCGGGGGCTGCTCCCTGGGCGAGGTATAGGTTAAGGCGCGCGCAGAGCGCGCCCTGGAGGTCGTAGAAAAGACCCCTGGCGCGTCCCACGGCGCGGTCGAGGGCCGCCGCGACTGCGGAGGGCAGGTCAGGATGGCGTGCTCTTCCAATCATGGTTGCAGGCCTTGCCGTAGCATTTGACGGCCATTTACCGAAAAAAGCTAACCATGCCGTTAAGCGCGGGTCGCAATCACCGAGCCCATACGAGGCCGTTCGTGCTCGCCTGCCGAAAACGTCCATTGCAGGCATGAGCAACTCGTGGGATGGGAGGAGCCCAGAAAGGAGCGAGGTTGCGGGAGGCATCTGGGGCATCGCACGCCGCCCACCCGGCCCAGGCGTCGATCCGCTGGCTTTCGCATGAGGCGCGGCTTGGAAACGCGAGGACGCCGGGCATGGGCGAGGCGATGTTGCAGCTGATGGGCCAGGGGCAGGCTTGGCGAGACCAGCGCTGCCGGCCGGGGAAAACCGTTTGACCCGGAGCGCCTCAGTACCGAGCGCAGGCCAGGCGGCAGTGGCCCGTCTCTATCAATGGCCGAGCGTTCTACTCACCCTGACCGCGATGTTCTGGGCCGGTAACGCCGTGGCGGGCCGTCTGGCTGTGGGCCAGATTCAGCCCCTACAACTCGTATTCCTGCGCTGGGTCGTGGTGCTGGCGGTCATGTGGCCGCTCTACGGCGGTCACGTGCGCGAACATTGGGGCGAGGTGCGGCCGCAACTCTTCAGGATTGCGGCGATCGGCTTCATGGGGTTCACGGGCTTCAACGCCCTGTTCTACTGGGCGGCACACACCACGAGCGCCATCAACATAGGCATCCTGCAGGGCTCCATCCCGGTCGTGGTTCTGGCGGGCGCCTTCCTGATGCACGGCACCAGGTCCACACTGCTCCAGGTGACCGGCGTGCTGATCACCGCTGTGGGTGTGATCGTGGTTGCCACGCGCGGCATGCCGCTCTCGATCGTTGCGATCGACCTCAACCGCGGCGACCTCGCCCTGCTTGCCGCTTGCGTCCTCTATGCCTTCTACACGGTAGCCTTGCGCAACCGCCCGAACATGTCGAGGGCCGCCTTTTTCACGCTGCTGGCGCTGATCTCGGCGATAACTTCGCTGCCCATGGCCGTGGTCGAGGCCGTCGTATCGGGCTTTTCCTGGCCCACCTGGCAGGGCCTGCTGGTGACGCTCTACGTTGCGATCTTCCCGTCCTGTCTCGCGCAGCTGTTCTTCCTGCGGGCGGTCGATCTCATCGGGCCGGGGCGCACAGGCGTGTTCGTCAACTTGGTGCCTGTGTTCACGGCCGTCCTCGCCGTGGCATTGATCGGCGAGCGCTTCGCCGCCTTCCACGCCGTCGCCCTTGTACTGGTGATCGGCGGTATCTGGCTCGCCCAGGGAGCGCCGAAAGGCTGACGAGGCCCTGCCCCTCAAGTTCGCCGGTTCTTGACGCTTCTTCCGGCAAATGGGCTCCCCCCGTTCGGGTTCCCCGTTGGCATCGTCGGCCGGGACGGCACCCCGGCCTGATGCCGCAAGCCGGTCGAAGCTTCGGTGCCGGCGCGGCAGACAACTCCTGGCGCGGAGGGTTCACACTTAGACCTAGATGTTCCGTGAAGGCCATTATCAAGGCCATATCGCCATGCGGCTCTGGGGGGCCGGGGGAACCAAGGGGCAGCCGATCACTTTGCGGTCTCGCACTCCACCGCGATGTCTTGGCCGAGGCTCACGACGCCGCCGAGCTGCTGCATGGGGCCGAGCTGGGCGGTATCGCGCTGCTCGGCTGGGTCCATCTTGATGTGGCAGGTGTTGGGCGCGCCTTCTCCGAGCTGCACGGGCTTGTCAGCCTTCGCCAGTTCGAAAGCGATGAAAAAGCTGGGGTCGTGGACCGAGAAGGTGAAGCCCTTGGCATTGGCCAGAACCGGGCTCGCAAACGGCGTCGTGAAAAGCAACGAGAGCAGGCCGTCCTTGTACTCGAGCCAGTAATCGGTGGGCTCGCCGAGCTTAACGGCCTGCCCGTCGAGGGCCGGAAAGGTGAAATAGTCGAAATCCTTCAAGGCATCGATATTGACCTTGGCCAGCTCTGCCAGCTCGGCGCGGTCGTAGATGCCGTCCTTGTTCTTATCGAGCCCCTCGATAGCCGTCGCCGTGTAGTACTCGTCGAAGGTCCACTTGTGGCGGATGCCGACGAAGGCGCCGTTGGCATAGAGGACCGTCGCCTTCACAGTGACCCACATGTGCGGGTGTGCGCCGGCAGGCAGGCAGGCCAGCAGCGCGGCTCCCGTCACCGCGATGCCCCGCAATAGCCAGGCTCGGATCTTTAGCATGTGCACACATTCCCTCATCTGTGCGTCGTGGGCCGTGAAACACAGCCAAAGCAACAGGTGAACCCCAGTATAGCGCCCGCGCCGATGGGCCGATACATGCCTGGTGGCGACAGCCAAAATACCCCTTCTCGGCAGCGAGTGCTATACTATAACATCACGTACGTGGAAACTTGGTGTTGGTGCAGGTCTTTGGCGGCCTCAGCGTGGCCAAACGGAGAGGTTCTATGCACGGTCGTGGGGCGAGGCTGGCGCGGGCGCTGCTCGCCGGCATCCTTGCAGGGGCGCTTGCGGCCCCGGCCACGGCCGGTCCCCAGGTGGTCGTGACGATCAAGCCTCTGCACGCCCTGGTGGCCCGCGTCATGGCCGGGGTGGGCACGCCGCAGTTGCTGGTCAAGGCAGGCCAGTCGGCCCACACCTACGCGCTCAAGCCGTCGGATGTGGCAAGGCTCCACGCCGCCGACATCTTCTTCCGGATGTCGGAGACCATGGAGCCCTTCACGACCAGGGTCGCTAAGGCGCTGCCCGACCGGGTGCAAGTGGTAACCCTCGAGGACACGCCAGGGCTGCGGTTGCTGGAGCGCCGCACTGGCGCCCCGTTCGAGGAGGCCGAGCACGCCGCGCCTGGCAGCGATCACGACCACACGTATGGCCACGGCGTCATTGACGGTCACGCCTGGCTCGATCCGGACAATGCCAAGCTGATGGCCGATCGCGTCGCCGAAGCGCTGAGCGCCAGCGACCCGGCGCAGGCCGCGACCTTCGCGGCCAATGCCGGTGGGCTCAAGGCCGACCTCGACGCGCTGAGCGCCGAGCTGGCGCGCGCGCTGGCACCCGTTGCCGGCAAGCCCTACATCGTTTTCCACGACGCGTTGCAGTACTTCGAGCTGCGCTACGGCCTGAGGCCAGCGGGCTCCATCACCGTGAGCCCCGAAGTGCCGCCCAGCGCCCACCGAATATCGGCACTGCGCCAGCGGCTCTTGGCGCGAGGCGCCGCGTGCGTGTTCGCCGAACCGCAATTCGACCTGCGCCTCATCGAGGCCCTGGTCGAAGCCACGCCCGTTCGCGTCGGCACCGTCGACCCTGAGGGAAGCCGCATCGAGCCGGGCCCCGAGCTCTACTTCACCTTGCTGCGCAACCTGGCCAGAGACCTGAAGACCTGCCTTGTCGCGGCAGGATAGCGGATGAGACCCGCTGCCCGGTCCGTACTCCCATTCGCCACTCAAGCTGGTGGCGAGTGGAGCGGGCGCAGCCCGAAGATCTCCGAGCCCACGCGCACGTGCGTGGCGCCGAATGCCACCGCCGTCTCGAAGTCGGCGCTCATGCCCATGCTTAGGCACCCAAGGCCCAGTTCGGCGGCGAGTTTGGATAGGAAGGCGAAGTGGACGCCGGGCTCCTCGTCGTGCGGGGGAATGCACATGAGCCCGGCGATGGCGAGGCCAAGCTCGTCGCGGCAGGTGCGGAGCAGGCGGCTGGTCTCCCTGGGGGCGACGCCGGCCTTCTGCGGCTCCTCGCCGGTGTTGACCTGGATGAAAAGCTTCACAACCTTGCCCTGTCGTGCCATCTCCTCGGCCACGGCCGTGGCGATTTTTCCCCGATCGATCGAGTGGATGGCGTCGAAGAGTTCAACCGCATCGCGCGCCTTGTTCGACTGAAGCGCGCCCACGAGGTGAAGCTCGATGCCAGGATAGCGCTCGCGCAGCGCCGGCCACTTGGCACGCGCCTCCTGCACGCGGTTCTCCCCAAACGTGCGATGCCCGGCCTCCAGCACGGGAATGATGGCCTCTTCTCCGAAACTCTTGCTGATAGCGACGAGGAGGACCGAAGCCGGATCACGGCCGGCAGATTGGGCCGCAGCAGCAATGCGGCGCGCCACGTCGGCGAGGCGGCTTTGGATGGAATGTGGATCGTCTGTCATGGGCGGTGTCATGCGGAACCATAGGGGGCGCGGATGCTTCTACACGAGACGTGTGAGCGGGGGTAGGCGCGGGTTGTGAGGGGAGGGCGCCATAGTCCCGCCGCAGACCGACCGCGCGTCCTCGCCACTTCAGCGTAGCGCCAACGGCCGGTGGGTGCATGCTCGTCCTGACGCGATGAGGATTTGGCCCGCGCCAAGATCGGGCACCTGGCATGGGAAGGTGGAAACGCAGGGCGCAACGCTTAAATGTGGGGTAGGCTCTCGGCGGCATCGGCAAGGGACGCGCGCCAATGGTTCTTACCCCTCAAGAGATCGAGCGCTACAAGCGGCACCTCGTCTTGCGCGAGGTCGGCGGCCAAGGCCAGCAGAAGCTCAAAGCCGCCCGCGTGCTGGTGGTTGGCGCCGGTGGGCTCGGCTCCCCGTTGCTGCTGTACCTGGCGGCGGCCGGGGTCGGGACCATCGGCATAATCGACGACGACCGCGTGTCGCTCGACAACCTGCAGCGCCAGATCGTGCTCACCACCGCTCAGGTGGACGCGCCCAAGGTGGCGAGCGCCGCCGAGACCATCGCTAGGCTCAATCCGCACGTTGAGGTCGAGACCTACGAAGAACGCATCGATGCCAGAAATGCTCTCGCGCTCATCGCCCGCTACGATATCGTTGCCGACGGCTCCGACAATTTCGCCACGCGCTATCTTGTCAGCGATGCCTGTTATCTGGCGCGGAAGCCCTTGGTGTTCGCGGCAGTCGGCGCTTTCGATGGGTATCTGACCACCCTAAAGCCCTACGCGAAGGGCCCGGACGGGGAATCCTATCCCACCTATCGCTGCATCTTTCCCGAGCCACCACCAGCTGGCACCGTTGCCAACTGCGCCGAGGTCGGCGTGCTGGGGGCGGCCGTCGGCGTGATCGGCACGCTGCAGGCCACCGAAGTGCTGAAGGAGATCCTAGGCATCGGCGAAAGCCTTGCCGGACGCCTAATGCTCTACGACGCGCAGGCCGCCCGCTTCACTGAGATTACGCTCGCGTGGGATCCAACCAATCCCCTGTCCGGCCGTGAGCCCACCATCCGCGATCTCTCCATCCACGCCGGCGGGTCGGACGGCGCGACGTGCGCGGCCTGAACGGTGCGCGGCCCCCACTCCCCACGCGCAACGGCGAGGCCCACGACGCCCTCCAACTTCCTACCCCGCTGCCCGCCAGCCGCCGGGGTCCGTTGGGAGGTGGTCCTCCCCGCAAAATAACCCGAGGGCTTACGGGAACGACCGAATCTGGCGGCGCACGTGACGCGCCCTTAGAACATCGCCGCATGGACGCGGTCGGGCGGGTTGTGGCCGTCAAGAAAGGTCTT
>JAFMSC010000195.1:0-2705 GCA_017353825.1 Hyphomicrobiaceae bacterium
TGGCTGGCGCACTGCGGTGGCGGTGATTTTCGGCGGCGGCTGGGCCGGCAGGGGGAGCTTGAGCTTGTCGAGCAGCAGGCGCAGCTCGGGCTCAGGCTAAGGGCACCGACATCACGCGTTGGGAGCCGCACGCGCGGGTCGCCGCCGGCATCGCCCAATCGCCGGAGGGACGGCAGGTGTTCGGGGACCTGTCGGTAGCCGACAACCTTCGCCTCGGCGCCTATCTGCGCGGCGACGACGGCATCGCTGCCGACATGGAGCGCATGTATGCCCTGTTCCCGACCCTCAAGGACTACCGGTCGCGCCGTGGCGGGGAGCTGTCGGGCGGACCGCAGCAGATGCTGGCCATTGCCCGCGCCCTGATGGCGCGCCCCGCCCTACTCGTGCTCGACGAGCCGAGCATGGGCCTGGCGCCGGTGCTCATCGAGCACACCCTCGCCACCATCGCGGCCCTCAAAGGGTCGGGCACCACGGTGTTCCTAGTCGAGCAGAACGCCTTCGCCGCCCTTTCCATCGCCCGACCGTGGCTACGTGCTGGAGACCGGCTCCCTCGTCCTGACCGGCGCCGGGAAGGACCCTCCTTGCCAACCCCGAGGTCCAGTCGGCCCACCTCGGTGTTTGATCCGCGTTTGCGCTGCTCGGAGGTAGGGAACGCCCGTCGGCCGGCCTCAGAGGTTGTAGACCCGCCAAGCGTAGGACCAGGTCTCTGTGAGCTGCTTGGCACCCGAGCGCAGGCTGGCCTGAACGATGCCCACCTTGTCCTTTTCGAACTCCACGTCGAGCATCAGGCGCATGCCCTTGATGGCCAAGTTAGGGGCCACGAAACGCCGCGCCACGTTGGCGCTGCGCGCCGCCGTCTCCACTTGCACCAGGGCCGGGTCCTGCAGAAAATAGTCGAGATCGCCACCAGCGAAGTCGACAATGAGCCGCCGGGTCAAGCCCTTGGCGGCCTCGGCCGAGCCCAGCGCGCGCGCCGGCGCAGAGAACGTGTTGACAACGTAGCCCAGCGGATGCAGGTCGAACCCGGCGTCGAGGGCCTGCATCCGGTAGGAGAAGCTGAGGTCCTTGCCGGCTTCCAGGGGCGCCCGTGGCACGAAGGCGGCGACGATGTTGTCGGCGGTCTCGTCCTTGGTCGCCAGCTCGACCAATTCCACCACGCCGTCCCCCCAGTCGCTGGTGGGCTCCACCCAGTAGCTCGGCCGCTGTTCGTAATTGAGCTCGATGTCCTGGTAGCTCTCGAAGCGGCGGTCGCGCTGCATCAGGCCGAAGCCCTTGACACTTTTGGCCTCGAACTGCTGCACCTCCTGGATCAGCGGGTTCTTTAAGGGACGCCATATCCACTCGCCGCTGGCCATCTGCATGAGCAGGCCGTCGGAATCGTGCAGCTCCGGCCGGAACTCGTCGTATTTGTTGCGGTCGTTGAGATGGCGGTCGTTCTCGCCGAGGAAGTACATCGAGGTAAGCGGGGCGAGGCCGAGGCGGTCGATGGTCTTGCGCGCAAATAGCCGGGCGGTGATCTCCAGTGTGGTGAACTGGCCCGGATGCACCTCGATCTGGTAGGCCCCAGTGACGGAGGGGCTGTCCAGCAGGGCGTAGATGGTCACCACCTCCGACTTGCCGTCGTGGGCATCAACCCAGAACTCGCGGAAGAACGGGAACTCCTCGTTGTTGTCGAGTTTGCCCGTGTTGATGGCAAGGCCGCGCGCGGAGAGGCCGTACTTCTGGTCGCGACCCAGCCAGCGGAAGTAGCTCGAGCCCAGAAAGGCGATCAGCTCGTCGCTCTCCTTCGGATCGTTCAGCGGATAGTGGATGCGGAAACCGGCGAAGCCGAGGTCGATCGGTAACCGGCGCGGCAGGTTCAACGACCCATAGTCGAACAGGTCGGTCGAGTACGGGATGGGCGTGAAAATTCCCTCGCGACCAACGTTAATCGTCACCGGACGGTTGAACAAATAGCCCAAATGGAAGGTCTGGAGACTGAACCTGCTGCCTCCACTCCGCAGCAGGGCCTTCTCGGGGCGGAACCGGATCTGCCGCCATTTGTCCCAGTCCATGGCCTCGAACACTTGCGGCAGCTGCGCCACATTGGCCTCGAACGGGGTGGCCGCTAATTTCTGCGCCCGTCCCGCCACATCGCTGAAACCGAACCGATTGCGCTCGGGTTGAGCTTCGGCCTGTGGGGTACCTTGTGCGTGTAGCGGCCCGGCCATGCCGACGGCCGCGAGAGCGCTGAGCCCCGTTACCAGTCTGCGCCGATCGAGAGTAGCCATGATACCCTTCTTGCAACGTTACCGGTCTTGCAACGTTACCCGGCTGCCGCTGCACGCGGTCGCGCCTCGGGTCACTTGCCTGCCGCCTCCAATTCGTTAATACGAAGAGCCGCACCTGTGCATTTTGTCCATCGGCCCACGAAAAGACCAAGGATTGTGCCACACGCCCTCGCCGGCGCTCCACAGGCTGGACGCAAAGCGCCCCGGGGATCAAGACCCACATGCAGCCTCCTTCTGTGAATCGTCGCGATCTGCTCAGGCTTGCGCTTGGCGGAATGGCCATTCCTGGGCTGACGGCCTCCGCGCGGAGCCTGGCTCAATCCCTGGCGCCGGCCAACGCGGCGGGCGCCACCGGACTGCCCGATATCTTCACTCCTGCCAAGGTGCTTGATATCGCGCGGGCTCTGGCCGCTGAGCCCTACAAGCCCCCATCCC
>JAFMSC010000195.1:2715-5665 GCA_017353825.1 Hyphomicrobiaceae bacterium
CCCTCGATGCGCTTTCGGCGGCGACCCCCGAAGACCAGGCGGCCATTCGCTACAAGCCCGCCGAGCTGATCTGGGTCCGCGACAACCTGGCGTTTGCCATCGAACCGCTGCACCGCAACCGCAACCTGCCGGGCGAGGTGGAGCTTTATACCGTCGACGGGGCCAGGGTGTCGCGGGTGGCCTACGACCCCGGCAAGTTCGACTTCGGCAAGCTCGCTCCGCCTCCCGCGTCGGCACAGCTCGGCTTCACCGGCTTCCGCATCCTGCACCGCGAGCCCGACGGTAAACTCAACCCCGTGGCGAGCCTGATCAACGCCAGCATTCTCTCGGCCATCGCCCCCAACCAAGTGTGGGGCGCGATCTCGCGGCCGCTGACCGTGCGCGCGGCTGACCAGATCGGCGAGGAATCCCCCCAGATCCGGGCTATCTGGATCGAGAAGCCGAAGTCGATTGCGATTGAGCTCGTCATGCATGCCGTGGTCGATACGCCAAGCCTCGCCAGCGCGGTCCGCTTCACGCTGCGCGCCGGCGATGCCGTGGTGATCGACACCGAATGCACGATCTTCACCCGCAAGCAGGTGGATCACTTCGCTCTGGCGCCGATCCAGGCCACCTATCTCGCCGGCCCGCTCGACTGGCCGCCCGCAGTCGATATGCGACCGGCCGTCTACGAGGCGGGTGGCGTTGAGATGCTCACCGGCAACGGCGAGTGGATCTGGCGCCCCGTGACCAATCGCGGCTGGCTGCAGATCTCGGCCTTCGTGGACCACGACCCGCAGGGGTTCGGTCTGATCCAGCGCGACCGCGCCTTCGCCGCGTTTCTCGACGACGACAACGAGTGGCAGCGCCGCCCCTCGGTCTGGATCGAGCCGATCGGCAAGTGGGGCATGGGTGAGGTGACGCTGATGGAGATTCCGGCGGCCTCGCAGAACAACAAGAACATCGCCTGCTACTGGCGGCCGAAGCCGGCGCTTGCCGCCGGCGCCGAGGTCAACTTCGCCTGCCGCCAGTTCTGGAGCTGGCGCCCGCCGAGCCGGCCCGACGGCGCCATCGTCACGGCCTCACGCATGGGGCGTGTTTCAGGCGAGGAGGGCAAGACCCGCATTCTCGTGCAGTTCGAAGGCGACAAGTTGGCCGATGCCGCCAAGGCCGCGGCCATCGCCCCTGTCATCTGGTGTTCGGCCGGCAAGGTGTCCGCGGTTCGAACCCATCGCACGCCGAAGCACCGCAGCATGCGGGTTGTCTTCGACCTCGACACCAGCGGCCAATCGCTGATCGAGTTGCGGGTTGAGCTGAAGCAGGACGCTGCCCAGATGAGCGAGACTTGGCTCTACCGATGGACTCAATGACCTCGCCCCTCCGCAAGCCTCCGCATCCCCACATGCCGCTCGACGCTGCCCACTTGTTTCCGGATAGAGAAGCGCTGGCCTCCATGCCCGAGCGCAGCCCGCTGGAGATGCCGACGCAGTCGTTCTCCCGCTCTGACAAGCCCCGCCCGCCGGCCCACCCGCGCGGCTCGTGCTTGCGCATCAGGCTCGCCCGGCTTGCCGTCTTCGGCGGCGCCATAGCCCTCACCGCCTACGGCGCCGGCGAGATGTACGGCGTGCTCGCCGTTGGCGGCGTGACAGCCCTGGAATGGTTGCTGCTGATCCTGTTCGTCGTCAACTTCTCCTGGATCTCGCTCGCTCTGACCAACGCCCTCGTCGGCCTTGAGGCGCTCGTCCGTTCCCGCAGCAAGCCGCAGGCGGCCGCAGATCTCAAGGGGCGCACCGCCGTTGTCGTGCCCGCCTACAACGAGGACCCGGCGCGCGTGTTCGGGGCGCTGGCGGCCATCATCGAGGACATCGGGAAAGGTCCCGCCGCCGCCCAGGCCCACGCCTTCGACTGGTTCGTTTTGTCCGATACCGCCGATCCCGACATCTGGATGGCAGAAGAGCGCGTGTTCGTGGACCTCAGGCGCAAGCTCGCCAGCAAGGCCAACATCTACTACCGGCGCCGGCCAAGGAACACCGGGCGGAAGGCCGGCAACATCGCCGATTTCATCAGCGGCTGGGGCGGTGCCTACGACCACATGCTGGTGCTCGACGCCGACAGCCTGATGACCGCGCAAGCCATCGTTGCGCTTGCCGTGGCGATGGAGAGCGACCCTGACGCGGGCATCATCCAGACGCTACCACTGATCATTAACCGCAACACCATGTTCGCGCGGCTGCAGCAGTTTGCGGCCCGCTTCTACGGGCCGGTGATCGGCACTGGGCTGTCGATCTGGGCAGACCGCGACGGCAACTACTGGGGCCACAACGCCATCATCCGCGTGCAGGCGTTCGCCGGGTCCTGCGGGCTGCCACCCCTCGCCGGCCGGCCGCCGTTCGGCGGCATGATTCTGAGCCACGATTTCGTGGAGGCCGCCCTGATGAAGCGCGCCGGGTGGGACGTATACATGCTGCCTCAGATCGAGGGCAGCTACGAGGAGAGCCCGCCGACGCTCATCGACCTCGCGATCCGCGACCGGCGGTGGTGCCAAGGCAATCTGCAGCATATCCGCGTACTGCCGGCCAAGGGCCTCAAGCTCTTGAGCCGGCAGCACATCGCCACCGGCATTATGAGCTATCTCGCCTCGCCCATCTGGATGGCGCAGCTCCTGGTCGGCATCGTGCTGGTCCTGCAGTCACACTACGTCCGGCCCGAGTACTTCACCAACGAGTTCCAGCTGCTGCCGGCCTTCCCGCAAACCGACCCCGCGCGCGCCTTGCAGCTGTTCGGGGTGACGATGGCGGTGCTGCTGGCGCCGAAGTTCTTCGGCCTCGCCCTGGCCCTCGCCGACGAGGAGACGAGGGCGCGCTGCGGCGGCGCCAGACGCATGAGCATCTCGGCGCTGATCGAGGTCGTGTTCTCAGCGCTGATGGCACCCGTCCTTATGGTGATCCAGACCGGCGCCGTACTCCGGATC
>JAFMSC010000195.1:5675-7556 GCA_017353825.1 Hyphomicrobiaceae bacterium
ATGGGTCGGTGTCGTTCGCGACCATCGCGCTCGGCCATCTCTCGCACATGCTGCTGGGGTTCATTACCCTTGTCGCCGGCCTGCTGATCTCACCGAGCCTCGTCGCCTGGATGTCGCCCACCATCGCCGGCCTTCTGCTTGCGGCCCTCCTCACCTGGGGCAGCGCCCAACGCTCGTTAGGCCTCGCGCTGCGCGGCGCCGGGCTGCTGCTGACGCCCGAAGAAACCACGCCTCCGCCGATCGTGCGGCAGGCGGCGCGCTGGCGCGACGATCTCGCCGCTGGCGCCGCGCTCAACATCGATGGGCTCAAGATTCTGCACCGCGATGCCGAACTGCGCGCGCTGCACATGCGCTTCCTGCCGGCGCTGGCGGCGCGCCAGCGCGGGGACATCGACGAAACCCGTGCCACCGCCAGCGCCAAGCTCGACGAGGCGCTGACGATCGACGAGGCCGTCGCATGGCTGAGGCCCGCAGAGCGCGTCGCCGTGCTCCTTGACCGTACCCTCATCGGTCGTCTCGCCGCCCTCCCGGACGCGGCCGCCGAGCCCAGCCAGCGCATGTAGGCCGCAGGTTGGCATGCGGGTTGATTTGTGGATGCCGTGCTCATGCTGCAGGATGCGGCGGTAACCCTCGACGGTACGATACCACCAGCCGGCTAGGAGCGGCGCTGGATACCAGGGCTCCGCAGAATGGCGGGCCGCGCGGGACGCAGACCGACACAGAAGGGATCCGGGCCGCAACAGAAGGGATTGGTGATGACTGATGCGAAAAGGAAGTTGACCGCCCTGAAACATCGTGCCGTCTCGCGCCGCACCGCCCTCACTGGGCTCGGCGCCGCCGGCCTGGCGACGGCGGTGGCCCAGCTCGCGCCTGGCCCCGCGCGTTACGCGCATGCACAGCCATCGCGGCCGTTCAAGCTCGGCTTCCAGGTGCACCGCACGGGCATCGGTGCCGCCTATGGTCGCTGGTACGAGCGCACCGTCAGGGCGGCGGTGACCGAAATCAACGCCAAGGGTGGGATTTCCGGGCGGCCGGTGGAGATCGTGGCGGAGGATGACGGCACCGATCCCAAGCGCGGCGCCGAAGTGGTAGAAAAGTTCGCCACCCAGCACGGCGTCGACATCGCCTTCGGCACACTATTCAGCCACGTGGTGATGGGTGCGGCACCTCGCGCCGGCGAGCTGAAGCTGCCCTATTACGTGGTGAGCGAGGGCTATCACGTCGCCTCCGGGGCCTTGAACCGCTACACCTTCCAGCCGGGCATCACCGACGTGCGCGCGCAGGTCTCCTCGATGGCACCCTGGGTGGCAGACAAGTTAGGCAAGAAGGTCACCATGATCTTTCCCGATTACGCCTTCGGCCACGACCACCGCGACTACTTCTCCGCTGCCATCAAGGGCCAGGGCGGCCAGATCGTGGAGCTGGTCCCGATCCCGCCGACAGAGACGTCCTACACCAAGTACTTCCCGCGCATCCCGGCGTCCACCGAGGTGCTCTACCACGTGATGGTGGGCCCCGGCGTGCTCACCTTCGTCAAGGAACTGGGTGAGCACTTCGGGTCGAAGCGGCCCCAGATCTTCGGTTTCATCGATTCGCTGGAGGCGGTGGCGCTCAACAGCCCCGGTCTCGAGTTCCTCGAAGGCACCTACTTCTGGGAGGGATTCCCGCGCTACGCGCAGGCCAATCAGACGCCCTACGACAAATTCTACCGCGAGAAGATGGGGGTGAACGACGCCGGAGCGCTCGCCAGCGACCCCAAGGACGTCTCAACCTACTCGCACATGTTTGGCTGCTGGGAGACGCTCTACATCATCAAGCAGGCGATCGAGGCCAGCGGCTACCGGTCCGCTGCGGACAAGGCGAAGTTGATCGAGGCCACCG
>JAFMSC010000031.1:0-10933 GCA_017353825.1 Hyphomicrobiaceae bacterium
CCATGGGCTCGATCATCGATGCCTTCGCCGCGACCCCAGGAGGGTCTCCGGGGCGGGCATGGATGTCACGGTCGCGGCGCGCTCGTGATAGTACCACGGACCAGAGATTGATCGAAGAAGGCCCGCGACTTATAGGTTCTGGACCTCCTCCGACGGCGGGGCGCGCACTGCAGGATGCGGAAGCTAGCCCGCCGAGCAATGCGATGTTGCGTTGGGCAGCCACTTGGCACAATGTATACCAGAGGCTCAAAACAACATCGGGGTCGTCTCCCAGCCCCAGCGGCAGGCGGACGTGTGAGGAAACGACGGGAAGGCAACACGCGTGGACGAGATCAGCTCGCTCATCGGCGGCTTCAAGGTCGCCCTCTCCTACTACAACCTGGCGCTCATGATGGTGGGCATCCTCTTGGGAGTCATCATCGGGGTGCTGCCGGGTCTGGGGGGCGCCAACGGGGTCGCAATCCTGCTTCCCCTCACCTTCACGATGCCTCCCACCTCCGCCATCATCATGCTGTCCTGCATCTACTGGGGGGCGTTGTTCGGAGGGGCGATCACCTCGATCCTGTTCAACATCCCCGGCGAGCCATGGTCGGTGGCGACCACCTTCGACGGCCACCCCATGGCCCAGAAGGGCCGAGCCGACGAGGCGCTCACCGCCGCCTTCACCTCCTCCTTCGTCGGCGCCCTGACGGCCGTCATCCTCATCACCTTCCTGGCGCCCCTTGTCGCCAAGTTCGCCTTGCAGTTCGGGCCGGCCGAGTTCTTCTCGGTGTTCTTCCTGACGTTCGCCAGCTTTGTCGGCATGGGACGAGGCTCGCCCTTCAAGGTGCTGGCGTCCATGTGTCTCGGCTTCGCGCTGGGGGCCGTCGGCCTCGACAAGATGACGGGCACGCTTCGCATGACCTTCGGCCATGACGAGCTGCTGGTCGGCTTCGACTTCCTGATCGCCGTCATCGGCTTGTTCGGCATCGGCGAGATCCTCTCGTCCATGGAGGCGGGCCTGACGTTCTCGGGGACCCATGCCACGATCCGCCTCGATGCCGTGCTGCAGACGTGGAAGCAGCTGCTCAAGTACTGGACCACGTCCATCCGTAGCTGCATCATCGGCTGCTGGATGGGCATCACGCCCGGCGGCGCCACGCCGGCCTCGTTCATGAGCTACGGCCTCGCCAAGCGCTTCTCCAAGCGGGGCGCCAACTTCGGCACTGGTGAGATCGAGGGCGTGGTGGCGCCGGAGACTGCCGCGCACGCCGCTGGCACCAGCGCCCTCTTGCCGATGCTGACGTTGGGCATTCCGGGCTCGCCAACCGCGGCGGTTCTGCTTGGTGGCCTGATGATTTGGGGCCTGCAGCCCGGCCCGATGCTGTTCGTCGAGCAAAAGGACTTCGTGTGGGGCCTGATCGCGTCCATGTACCTCGGCAACCTCGCGGGACTGGTCGTTGTCCTGACCTGCGTGCCGCTCTTTGCCGCCATCCTGCGCGTACCGTTCTCGATCATCGGACCGGTGATCCTGGTGATCTGCGCGGTGGGCGCCTACACCGTCCACAACAGCATGTTCGACGTGTGGATGATGCTGGTGTTCGGCTTCTTAGGCTACGTCTTCACCAAGCTCGGCTACCCGCTTCCGCCGCTGGTGCTGGCCATCGTGCTGGGCGACAAGGCCGAGGAGTCGTTCCGCCAGGCGATGCTGGCCTCGCAGGGCAGCCTGACCATTTTCTGGTCCAACTGGCTGGTCGGCTCGATCATGACCCTCGGCATGATCTTGCTGTTCTGGCCAGCGGTGACCTGGCTCCTGGAGAAGCGGCGTGGCATGAGTTCGCGACCCGTACCGGCGCCGGCCGGAGCGGCGGTTGTGGACCGCGATCGGTGACGGGCCGATCGCGGACTAGGTGAAGATCGAAGACATACAAAAGGTATACCTAGAAGGAGGAATAAGCATGGTGCGAAACTTGAGTGCCCAGCGTGCTTTGGGCTGGTCGTGCGGCGCGGCCGCGCTATGCGCCGGCGCCGTGGCGCTGGCCTCCCCCCTCTTCATCGGCGCCCGGAGCGCGGCGGCCGACACGTGGGAGCCGACCAAACCGATCCAGTTCATTATCCCAGCCGGCACCGGCGGCGGCGCCGACCAAATGGCCCGCTTCATCCAGGGTGTGGTGGCTAAGAACAACCTCTCCAAGCAGCCGATCATCACCGTCAACAAGGGTGGCGGCGCTGGCGCCGAGGGCTTCCTGGAGGTGAAGAAATCCTCCGGCGACCCCCACAACATCATCATTACCCTGTCGAACCTCTTCACCACCCCGCTCGCCACGGGCGTGCCCTTCAGCTGGAAGGACCTGACGCCAGTCGCCATGCTGGCGCTCGACCAGTTCGTCCTCTGGGTGCCGGCCGACGCGCCCTACAACACCGCCAAGGACTATATCGCGGCGATCAAGGCCGGCGAGGACAAGTCCTTCAAGATGGGTGGCACCGGCTCCAAGCAGGAGGACCAGATCATCACGGTCGCGCTGGAGAAGCTCACGGCTCCCAAGAAGTTCACCTACATTCCCTTCGGCGGCGGCGGCACGGTGGCGGTGCAGCTCGTCGGCAAGCATATCGACTCCTCGGTCAACAACCCCATCGAGGCGGTCTCGCAGTGGAAGGCGGGTGCCCTAAAGCCGCTTTGCCTCTTTGACTCCAAGCGCAGTGTCTACACCGCGAAGGTGACGGCGGCGATGGCTTGGTCCGACATCCCGACCTGCAAGGAGGCCGGCGTCGATACCGAGTACCAGATGCTGCGCGGCATCTTCACGTCGCCCGGCGTGAAGCCCGAGCAAGTCGCCTATTACGTCGATCTCTTCAAGAAGGTCATGGCGACCGAGGACTGGAAGAAGTTCATGGAGGACGGGGCTTTCAACCAAACCTTCATGACCGGTGACCAGTTCAAGACTTGGCTCGTCGCCAACGACAAGCTGCACTACGAGCTGATGAAGGAAGCGGGATTCCTGGCGGCAGGAAAGTGACGAGAGCGGAGCCCGGCACTCAGCCGGGCTCCATGCGCTCAGCCGCAGGGCTGTGGCCGCCCAGCCGATCCGAGAACAGGCTCACGCCAACCTAGAGGCCCGTGCCGCCCATGAACGAGAGCATGAACGAGAGCAACACCAACGAAGGCCCGGCCCTGGTATCGAACCGGACCATGGAGATCGTCGTCGCGCTGCTGCTGCTGGTGGGCTGCGGCATCGTCCTCTACGACAGCGCGCGCCTGGGCTTCGGGTGGCAGGAAGGCGTGGGGCCGGCGGCCGGCTACTTCCCGTTCTGGATCGCCGTGATCCTGGGCGTATCGAGCCTGGTGATCCTGGTTAGCGCGGTATGGCGCCGGGGACCCAGCGAGGTGTTCGTGACCCTGCGGCCGTTCGGCCGGGTCCTGGCCGTGCTGGTGCCCAGTTTGGTGTACGTCGCGCTGATCGGCGGCATCTCGCTTGGGCCGATCGATGTGCCCGGCCTCGGCATCTACGTGTCCTCAGCCATCTTCATGTTCGCCTTTATGCTCACCGTGGGGCGGGAGAACATCCTCAAGTCGGCCCTGGTCTCGGTTGGAGTGCCGCTGGCCCTGTTCTTCATGTTTGAGAAGTGGTTCCTGGTTCCCCTTCCCAAGGGCCCCCTGGAAGCCTATCTAGGCTACTGACGGCGCTCATTCCTTATCGTCCCGAGCGTTTCCTTATCGTCCCGAGAGTAACGAGAGCCCCGGCACAGGCCCGGTATTCTGCGACCGGGCATCCCACCCGCCAGCTCAATCGTTGCTTGCGATCGGCGCGCCCGGCCGACGCGGCAAGGCCCAAATCCACAGCCGGGATAGCGGGCCGTTGGCCGAGCAGGAAAACAGCGTAAGCCCCTTTATTCTGCGGCCTCGCCGGCGGTGCGTCGGGCGGTGGCCTTGGAGATGATCCAGCCGACAACCACCACCAGCACGGCGCCCGAGGTCTCGACGGCGCGGGCGACGATCTTGAGGGACACGCCAAGGGAGTCCGCAGCCAACATCAGGTAGGGCTGCATGATCGGCTCGGTGGCGATGAGCTCGCCGGCCACCCAGCCCAGCAGGGCGGATCCGGCCCACACCAGGATCGGCACGCGGTCAAGCAGCCACGTGAGCAGGGTCGCCCCGAAGACGACGAGCGGGATGCTGATCACAAGCCCAAGAATAATGAGCCCCGTGTGACCGCCGGCCGCCGCCGCGATCGCCAGCACGTTGTCAAGGCTCATGACGATGTCGGCGATGGCCACGATCTTGACGGCCTCCCACACGCTGGAACCGGAGCGGACGCTGTCCTCGCTGGCCTCCTCGCCGAGCAAGAGCTGCACGGCAATCCACAGCAGGATGAGACCGCCCACGAGCTTGAGCCACGGCAGGCCGAACAGCTCCTGCACGACAAGCGTGAACAGGATGCGCAGTACGACTGCGGCGCCCGCGCCCAGGACGATGCCCACCAACCTCTGGCCCCGCGGCAGAGAGCGGCAGGCCAGCGCGATCACCACCGCATTGTCGCCCGAGAGGATGATATTGATGCCGATGATGCGGAGGACGGTCACCACAAGCTCGGCGTCAACGCCCATGACCGTTTGCAGGTATTGGGCGAGCTCATCGCTCCACGCCGCCAACGCCACCAGCATCGTTCCCGTCCCCCTTGAATTCTGGCCGGCTCCGTCATCGGGCCGGCCGTCTGTTCCCTACCAGATAGTCGTCGGCCTGCCGAGCCGGGTAGTTGCACGTTGGTCGCAGACGCGCCTCATGGGGGGGCACGCGAGAGGCCGGCGCTCGACAGCCAAACGCGTTATGGCATATGGTATGCCAATGCACCAGCCTCCTGTATCGCAGCTGCGCAGCTGCGGTGTAGCGATGGCGGTTCTCTGCCCGCGCGGGTCGGGCGTAGAGTGCCGACGCCAACGACGAACGCCCGCAATCAGGCTCCCCGGGATGAAAGAAATCGCAACAGGGTACAACGGCCAGCGCAACGATCGCCCGGGCGGCCGCTCGATCCACCCGGGGTCAGGCCGGCGCAAGGCGCCCTTGTTTCCCAAGGGGCGCGCGCTCAAGCCGGAGGAAGAGGCCGTGGTGCGGGCGCTGCTGGGCGACCGGCCGCGCCAACGCGCGCTGCTCATTGAGTACTTGCACCTGATCCAGGACGCCCAGGGCTGCCTGCCCGAGGGGTACCTGCAGGCCCTGGCTCAAGAGCTCAACATCCCGATGGCCGAGGTCTACGAGGTCGCCACCTTTTACGCCCATTTCGATGTGGTGGGCGACAAGGAGGAGCGCCCACCCAAGCTCACCATCCGCGTCTGCGACAGCCTGAGCTGCATGCTGGCGGGGGCCGAGAAGCTGATCGCCGAACTGGAGGCCGAGCCGCTGCGCGACGTGCGGGTGGTGCGGGCGCCGTGCGTCGGCGCCTGCGATGTGGCCCCCGCCGCCGAAGTCGGTCATCGCCACGTTGCCCGCGCCAGTTTGGCCGCAATCAAGGGTCTGGCGCTGGGCGGCCACACGCATCCCGAGATGCCGGCGTACCAGAATTTCGACGCCTACCTCAAGGCCGGCGGCTATGCCGCGCTGAAAGCCTGCACGTCCGGCGCCCGCAAGGTAGAGGACGTGATCGCCACCCTCACCGATGGCAGCCTGCGCGGCCTCGGCGGCGCGGGCTTCCCCACGGGCCGCAAATGGAGCCTCGTGCGCGCCGAGAAGGGGCCGCGGCTGATGGCCGTCAACGGCGACGAGGGCGAGCCCGGTACCTTCAAGGACCGCTTCTACCTGGAGCGCGAGCCCCACAAGTTCCTGGAAGGCACGCTGATCGCGGCCTGGGCCGTGGAGGCTGAGGAGGTCTTCATCTACATCCGCGACGAATACCCCGCGGTGCACCGCATTCTCGCCAGTGAGATCCCCAAGGTGGAGGCGGCGGGGCTCGCCACGCACACCAAGCTCACGGTGCGGCGCGGCGCCGGCGCCTACATCTGCGGCGAGGAAAGCGCCATGATCGAATCGATCGAGGGCAAGCGGGGTCTGCCGCGCCATCGCCCGCCCTACGTCGCCCAGGTCGGCGTGTTCGGGCGGCCGACCTTGGTCAACAACATCGAAACGCTCTATTGGGTGCCCACCATTCTGGAGAAGGGTGCGGCGTGGTTCGCCTCCCAGGGCAAGAACGGCGCCAAGGGCTTGCGCTCCTACTCGGTGTCGGGTCGCGTGAAGAAGCCGGGCGTCGTGCTGACGGCCGCCGGTTCCACCGCCCGGGAACTCATCGACCTATGCGGCGGTATGCTCGAGGGGCATCACTTCAAGGGCTACCTGCCGGGCGGTGCATCGGGCGGCATCCTGCCGGCCTACATGGCCGATATCCCGCTCGACTTCGGCCAGCTGGAGAAGCACGGTGCCTTCATCGGCAGCCACGCGGTCGTGATCCTGTCAGACCAGGACGACATGAAGGCCGTGGCCCTCAACCTGATGCGCTTCTTCGAGGACGAGAGCTGTGGCCAGTGCACGCCCTGCCGCAACGGCACCGAGAAGGCCGTGCAGCTCATGAACGCCGGCAACTGGGACCCGGACCTGATGGCGGACTTGTCGCAGGTAATGGCCGATGCCTCCATCTGCGGCCTCGGCCAGGCGGCGCCCAATCCCGTGCGGAGCGTGTTCAAATACTTCCCGGAGGATTTGAGGTGAGCGCACCGCCGAAAGCCGTCCCCACCGTGCAGGTCGACAACGACCAGGTGCGCGTGACGGAATGGCGTTTCGCGCCGGGCGCCGAGACCGGCGAGCACGTGCACCAGATGGACTACGTCGTGGTTCCCTCGGGCAACGGCCGCCTGAAAGTGGTGTCGCGGCAGGGTGAGGAGAGCTTCGCAGAGCTGAAGCTGGGCGCCTCCTATTTCCGCAAGGCCGGCGTGCACCACAACGTCATCAACGCCAACGACTTCGAATTCGCCTTTGTCGAAATCGAGCTGAAGAGCTGAGAAGCAGACATGAAGGCGTCACCAGTTGCGATGGCCGTGCACTGAGAGAGACACCGATGAACTGCGCGAAAGGCCTCCTGCTTGTGGCTTGCGCCTTGAGCGCTACAACTGCCCGTGCTGAGACGCGGGACCACCACGGCGAGCACCACACACAGGCCGCCCAGCCTTACGCGGGCCAACAGGAGCGCGTCGTGGCCAGCCTCTCCGACGAAGACGCGAAGGGCTTTCTCGACGGCCGTGGCATGGGCCTCGCCAAGGCGGCGGAGCTCAACGGCCATCCGGGCCCGATGCACGTGCTCGAGCTGGCCGAGGAGCTGAAGTTGACGGCCGAGCAGCGCCGAGCCGTGAAGGCAGCGTTCGACCGCATGAAGGCCAAGGCGAAGGCGCTGGGCGAGGCCTACGTCAAGGCTGAGCAGGCGGTCGACGGAGCCTTCAAGTCGGGCACCGCGGATGCCGGAGAGGTCGCCGCCCGTGTCGCGGAGGCCAACCGGTTGCTGGGCGAGGTGCGGCTATCGCATCTTCTGGCCCATGTCGAGATCACGCCCCTGCTGACGGCCGAGCAGCGCGCCCGCTATGCGGAGCTGCGCGGCTATGCCGGGGGCAGGGCGCACCAACGCATGCATCAGCACTAAAGCAAGCCCAAAGAAGAGTCCGGGGAGACTTTTCATGACAAGCAAAATCAGCTTCGAGCTGGACGGCAAGCGCCTCGAGGCGGAGCCCGGCGAGACGATCTGGCAGGTGGCCCAGCGCCACGGCACGAAAATCCCGCACCTGTGCTGGCATCCAGCGCCTGGCTACCGCGCGGACGGCAACTGCCGCGCCTGCATGGTGGAGATCGAGGGCGAGCGCGTGCTCGCCGCCTCCTGCCAGCGCAAGCCGACCGCCGGTATGAAGGTGAAGACCACCTCGGAGCGGGCCAAGAAGTCGCGACGGATGGTGTTCGAGCTGTTGATGGCCGATCAGCCGGCGCGGCAGACGAGCCACGATCCCAAGTCCAAGTTCTGGAACTGGGTCGACGCCATGGGCATTGAGGCCAAGAGCCGCTATCCCAGCGATCACCGCCCGGTCGCCGACAGTACCCATTCCGCCATCGCAGTGAATCTTGACGCCTGCATCAACTGCGGGCTGTGCGTGCGCGCCTGTCGCGAGGTGCAGGCCAACGACGTGATCGGCATGGCCTACCGCGGTCACGGCTCCAAGGTGGTGTTCGACTTCGATGAGGGCATGGGCAATTCCACCTGCGTGGCCTGCGGCGAGTGCGTCCAGGTCTGCCCCACCGGCGCGCTCATGGAGAAGACCTTGCTCGACGAGGCGGGTCGCCGCGTCAACTACGAGGACAAGTCGATCGATACGCTCTGCCCCTACTGCGGCGTCGGCTGTCAAACCACCGTCCACGTCAAGGGCAACAAAGTCCTCTACGTTGACGGCCGTGACGGCCCGGCCAACGAGAACCGCCTGTGCGTCAAGGGTCGCTTCGGCTTCGACTACATTCACCACCCCGATCGTCTCACCAAGCCGCTGATCCGGCGGGAGGGGGTCCCTAAGGACGCCAACCTGCAGATCCGCCGAGACGAGGTCGACAAGTACTTCCGCGAGGCCACCTGGGAGGAGGCGCTAACCAAGGCCGCCGGCGGTCTCAAGGCCATCCACCAGCGCGAGGGCGGCAAGGCGCTGGCGGGCTTCGGCTCGGCCAAGGGCTCCAACGAGGAGGCCTACCTCTTCCAAAAGCTGATCCGCCAGGGTTTCCGCACCAACAACGTCGACCACTGCACCCGGCTGTGCCACGCCTCCTCCGTCGCGGCCCTGATGGAGGGCCTCAACTCCGGCGCCGTCACCGCTCCCTTCACGGCGGCCAAGGACAGCGACTGCATCATCGTCATCGGCGCACGTCCCACCGAGAACCACCCTGTTGCCGCCACCTTCCTCAAGAACGCGGCTCAACGCGGCGCCAAGCTCGTGGTCATCGACCCCCGCGGGCATGCGCAGGGGCTCGCCCGCTACGCCAGCCACATCCTCCAGTTCAAGCCCGGCCGCGACGTGGCGCTGCTCAACGCCATGCTCAACGTGATCGTCGCCGAGGGCATGGTGGACATCCAGTACGTGCAGGCCCACACCGAGGGCTTCGAGGCCCTGAAGGAGAAGGTGAAGGACTTTACGCCGGAGGCCATGGAGCCCGTGTGCGGCATCCCCGCGGCCACCATCCGCGAGGTGGCCCGGCTCTACGCCCGCTCTGAGCGCTCCATCATCTTCTGGGGCATGGGCATCTCCCAGCACACGCACGGCACCGACAACGCCCGCTGCCTGATCGCGCTGGCGCTCGTCACCGGCCAGGTCGGCCGCCCAGGCACCGGTCTGCACCCCCTGCGCGGCCAGAACAACGTGCAGGGCGCCTCCGATGCCGGCCTCATCCCCATGGTGTTCCCGGACTACAAGTCGGTGGAGGACACGTCCGTGCGCGGCCTCTATGAGGAGTTCTGGGGCGTTGAGCTCGACCCCAGGAAGGGCCTGACCGTGGTCGAGATCATGCGCGCCATCAAGGACGACGTGATCAAGGGCATGTACGTGCTGGGCGAGAACCCGGCCATGTCGGACCCCGACGTGCAGCACGCGCGTGAGGCGCTG
This sequence comes from Hyphomicrobiaceae bacterium, assembly GCA_017353825.1. Lineage (GTDB taxonomy): Bacteria > Pseudomonadota > Alphaproteobacteria > Rhizobiales > Hyphomicrobiaceae > AWTP1-13. The sequence goes on from JAFMSC010000031.1 coordinate 9,586, forward strand.
GCACATCTCCAACACCTCGTGGTGCAGGACATCTTTCTCACCGAGACCGCCTGGCACGCCGACGTGGTGCTGCCGGCCTCGGCCCACGCCGAGAAATGGGGCACCTTCACCAACACCAACCGGCAGGTGCAGATCGCACGGCCCGTGGTGAGCCCGCCCGGCGAGGCGCGGCAGGACTGGGAGCTCATTCAAGAGATCGCCCAACGCATCGGCCTCAAGTGGAACTACAAGGAGGTCTCGGAGGCATTCGCCGAGATGGCCCACGTGATGCCGTCGCTCGAGAACATCACCTGGGAGCGGCTGTTGCGCGAGGACTCCGTCACCTACCCGTGCGACGCCCCCGACAAGCCCGGCAACGAGATTATCTTCGCCACCTCGTTCCCCACCAATTCGGGCCGCGCCAAGATCGTGCCGGCCGACCTGCTGCCTCCCGACGAGCTGCCCGACGCCGAGTACCCCATGGTACTCACCACGGGCCGCCTCTTGGAGCACTGGCACACCGGCTCCATGACACGCCGCGCCGCTAACCTGGATACGCTCGAGCCCGAAGCCATCGCCGGCGTGAACCCGAAGGACCTGGACCGGTTGGGCGTGGCGCCCGGCGGCTTCATCCGCGTCTCCACGCGCCGCGGAAAGGTGGTGCTGAAGGCCCGCGCCGACCGCGACGTGGCCGAAGGCATGGTGTTCCTGCCGTTCTGCTTCGCCGAGGCCGCCGCCAACCTCCTCACCAACCCGCAGCTCGACCCTATGGGCAAGATCCCCGAGTTCAAATTCTGCGCCGCCAAGGTGGAACCGGTGCGCGAGGGGACGCTGGAGGCGGCAGAATAGGTGGGCGTCGGGCGGATTAGCCGAAGGCGTAATCCGCCGATTCACGCTCGGCCGTGCGGCAATGGGGGACTATGGGCTTCGCCGTAAATCTGCCCTACAGGTCCACGGCTCCAGAGCCTACGCCTCCAGGCCGCCGCCTATGTGGATGGGCTTTGCTACGCGGCCGGCCCTGATTAGCCTGATTAGGAGGTCCTGCTGTAGGACTGTCAACTCCGTTTCAATATCGTCGAGATGCCCCAGCGCGGCGGTGGAGCCCGTCACCTCGGTCAACAGAGCAACCGCGTCATACAGCGGTATTCGCCCACCGATCGCGGCCAAGCGTTCTGCGACAGGCGGATGGCTATCAGTCGGATGAGCAATTTGCGTCCGCAGTATTTCGCCGATCCGCGCGGAAAGACTTTCCCTGTCGAGGCCGCTCCGGATGTATTCGGCAAAGGCGACGCTCGCATTCTTAGTCGCGAGCCCCCGCTTCAGCCGTTCGATATGCTCGCGCTGCCACACGCCCCACAGTGGCGCGAAG
>JAFMSC010000031.1:10943-18962 GCA_017353825.1 Hyphomicrobiaceae bacterium
CGAAGGCTGCGACCTTCATCAGCGCCAATCCGAACGCTTCGACCGAGGCGACCTCTGCCGCGGCGCGGTCCGCTTCAAGCTCTCGATTGCGGTGAATTTGGCTCTCGTTCCGAGAAAAGACCTCCAGCATGAAGGCCAATAGCGCATTTGCGGGCATGGCAGCCAACCGGGCCCCCCAATGCCGGGCGCTAGCCAAGGAAAGGGAACGAAGCGCCGACAGCAGGCCGATGTACACCGGGGCAAATCGCAAGCTGTAGAGGGTGTCCTCGCCGCGGAAATGCCCAAGCTCGTGGCCGATGATCGCCGTCATCTCGTCATGGGTAAGAACTCTGCAAAGCGGCAAGGATATGAACAGGGTTTCTCCCTGTAGAGGCTGCGGGTGGCCAAGGACCAAGACTTTGGCGCTGGTAGCGAAGAACGTTGGATCCAGACCAACGACAATGTTGTCCGGGCGTCGAGCGCCAAGGCGCCGCGCCACCGCACCGACGAGGTCGTGGATCTCAGCGTGAGCTTGTCGATCGAGGAGCTTGCCCGCAACACGCGCCTGGAACCTGCCGCCAAGGGCAAGTGCGTGCATGATGAGCGCGACGCCGACAAGCAATCCACCAACGCCAATAACAGCGGGCAACACGCCAGGCACACTTTGCGTGGTGAAGCTCGTGCCAAGGTATGCCGCGTAGAGCAGAATGGCCACCTGAGCCAAGACGATCATGGACAAGGCGACGAGAGAAATACGCACAAGCCCGGGAAATACGATGCCAAGCCAACGGCGGTTGGTGCCGGTCAGAAGAGAAGCGACCCAGAATACCAGCGGCAATAGGAGGCCTACGGCGCCAGCAACGGCGCTGATATTTCGCAGCAGCTCGATGCCCTCGCCGAGTTGGTTGCAGTGCGGGGCGGAAACTCAAGGTGCAAGAAGCGCCCGCGTCGATCTGGTAGCGGACGACGGAGGCAACCGTCCATCCCAGTGCTGGAACGGCCAGCAGCACACACAGTAGGTAGACAAGCCGCTTCACCACGATTCCCCTGCCGACATCCGTCCACCCTTTCCCTATGCCTCAGGATGCCGCGCCAGCGAGCGATGGCATACCAGGTTTGCGGTGTCATGCGCGCCGCACCCCAATAATGCACGCAGCTGGCGAGGCCCTACTCTCTGCCGTGTTGCCCTTTTGTGGAGCGGGAGCCGACGAGGCAATTCAGTGGTTCGCGTTGGCTCACCCGCGGCATTCGCAGGGTTGACCCAAGCCTCTGTCTCGCCGGATGCCCGCGGCGGTGGCCTGGCGCAGTAGGGGTATGGCGGATCGAGGCGTAGGGGCGTAATTCGTCGATCCACGCGCAAGATGACGGGCTGCGGCGGATTACGGGCTTCGCCTAATCCGCCCTCCTTCGGCTAGGTCGCGGGCATCCGCGTCGTTCGGCGATGGGCTGGTAGGCCCTTGTTGTCTGGGCTCAGGTCCGACGATTTCGTCTGTTTCTCGCCGGACCTGGAGTAGAAGCGATCCATCCGCCCATAAATGGAGGAGACATCATGGCAGTCACCATCTTCGTCGTCCGGGCCAGCGTCACCAAGGACAAGGAGGACGCGTTCAACACGTGGTACAATACGGAACATGTGCCGCAGGTGTTGCAGTACAACGGCGCCGTGAGCGCCCGGCGCTACAAGCAGATCCTGGGGGAGGACAAGCTCGAATACATGGCGGTGTACGAGTTCGCGAGCGAGGCGGTGTTCCGCCGCTTCATGGCGTCCGACCACCTCAAGACGCTCATCAGCGAGTACGATGCTCACTTTGGAGGCGTCTCGGAGCGCGCCCGCTCGGCCTACGTGCAGGTGTGGCCGTGACGGCGGTCAAGGTTTGGGGCGAACACGGCGAGGACCCACTCTGGCCAAGGTCGATTGCTCGGGTGTTGTCGGGTCTTCATTGGGCTTGGCCGGGCTCGAGCCAGCCTACGCCGGCGGGTGTCCGCGTCGGACGGCCCGGCGCAGCGCGGCGAACAAGCCGGGCAGGTCACCGGCGAAGTCCTCGATGCGTTCCGGTGTGAGATCACCGCTGGGCGGCTGAAGCTCGGCCTCGACATGGCCGCTCGGCGGGCTCCACACGACGGCGGCGGACTTGATCGCGAGTGCCCCGCCTGAACTCCCGAGCGAGATACGCAGAGTGACGAGGTCCGCCAGGTCGGGAGCAACATCGGGCAGAATGCACGCGATGGCAAGGCCGCCGCTCCCCAAGTCGGAGACCCTCACAGTGAGGTGGGGAAACTCCGCCCGCAGCCTGCCCGCCCAACCCTTGAGCACGGGAAGGATGCGCTGATCCAGGTGCGAGGCGGGGCCCATGGCGGCCTCAAGTCGATACGCGCTGCCCCAGTCGGGCGCCGGCGGACCCAACCCCCAGGGGCGTCCGCCGCGATAAGGTCGGGCTGCCCGACTTGGCCAGCATAGATCAAAACCTTGCGTGTGTCCCGCGGTGGACGCCGGCATTGCTACCGTGCCCGCAGGGCACGGATGACTGGCGGCCGCCGCAAGGTTAACGTGACGGGTACTGGACCGGAACGGCATCAGCGTGCGGTGCGGGTCAGCCGCCAGGCGGCGGTGCACAATCTGCGCGAGACCGCCCCAAATCCGCAGCCACTCACCCAAGCCGGGGTGATGCCCAGGACGGGGAGCTCAAATTCCGGCCCCAGTGGCCTCTGAGCCGAATTCCTCGGCTCTGAGAACCTGTGCGGGCCACAACGGAACGAGTCGGGGAGGCGCCGATTTTTCCCCGACTGCCGACGCCCGACCCGTTTGCGTCGGTCACAACGGGTGTTGCCGAGATGAGGCTCGTCCCGCAATATCGCCCGACGGCGACGGTACAGGAGCTGCACAAGCCCGACAGGTACCGGAAAAATAGGGCATGGGGGAATCTGCATGTCAGGGACCGACTGGCTCGGCCGCATCTGTTGCGCGGCGGTGGGGGTGATCGCGGGACTGGCGTTTGCCGGCACGGCGTGGGCCCAGGAGCTGAAGATCGGCGTGATGGCGGTGCTGTCCGGCCCGCAGGCCATCCTCGGCAGCCAGCTGCGCGATGGCTTCATGCTCGGTGTCAAGCACGCCGGGGGCAAGCTGGGCGGGCTCACCACCACCGTCACCGTGCAGGACGACGAGCTGAAGCCAGATGTGGCGGTGGGCAAGGTCAAGCAGCTGATCGAACGCGACAAGGTCGATTTCGTCGTCGGCCCCGTGTTCTCCAACATCCTGCTGGCGATCCAGCGACCGGTCACCGAGGCCAAAGTGTTCTTGATCAGCCCGAATGCAGGCCCATCGCCGCTGGCCGGCAAGGGCTGCGATCCCTATTTCTTCGTCACCTCCTACCAGAACGATCAGCCGCCGGAGGTGCTCGGCAAGTATGCCCAGGACAAGGGGTACAAGAAGGCCTTCCTGCTGGCGCCGAACTATCAGGCCGGCAAGGACATGATCGGCGGCTTCAAGAAGCACTTCAAAGGCGAGATCGCCGACGAAGTCTACACGCCTCTCGGCCAGCTCGACTTCTCCGCCGAGCTCGCCCGCATCGCCGCCGCCAAGCCCGATGCGTTCTTCGTCTTCATGCCCGGCGGCATGGGCGTCAATCTCGTCAAGCAGTATCGCCAGGCGGGGCTTGAGAAGATCCCGTTCCTATCTGTGTTCACGGTGGACGAATCCACCCTACCTGCCCAGCAGGACGCGGCGGTGGGCTTCCTGTCCGGGATGACCTGGGCGCCCGACGCCAACACGCCCGAGAACAAGAGGTTCGTCGCGGACTTCGAGAAGGCGTACGGCTACGTGCCCGGCAGCTATGCCATGCAGGCCTACGACGCGGCCCAGCTGATCGGCAGCGCGGTCAAGGCGGTGGGCGGCAATCTCGCCGACAAGCACGCGCTGCGCGCCGCCATCAGGAAGGCCGACTTCAAGTCGGTGCGCGGTGCGTTCCGCTTCAACAGCAACGGCTATCCGATCCAGGATTTCTACCTCGTGAAGGTCGCCAAGCGCGCGGACGGCAAGTACCAGACGGAGATCGTGCAGAAGATCTTCCAGGACTACGCCGACGACCACGCCGCCGACTGCCCCCTGAAGTGAGGGCGCAGACCCTGCGGGCCTGACCCTCCGGATGCCGGGCGTCGGCGGTCGGGCAATCGGGACAAAGCAACGGCGACCGCACGACCCCCGCAGTGCACCCATGTCCGCTACCTTGTTTGTCGTCCAGGTCCTCAACGGTCTGCAGCTCGGCATCCTGCTGTTCCTGGTGGCGGCGGGGCTCACCCTGGTGTTCGGGGTGATGGACTTCATCAATCTGGCTCACGGCGTCCAGTACATGCTGGGGGCCTACCTGGCCGTCATGCTGTACACCCTGACGGGCAGCGCCCTCGCCAGCATCGCACTCACCCTGCCGGCCTCGCTCGTCGCCGGTCTGGTCCTGGAGGTGCTGGTGTTCCGTCACCTCTATGGCCGCCACCATTTGGAGCAGGTGCTGGCCACTTTCGGCGTCATCCTGTTCCTCAATCAGGCGGTGAAGATCGTCTGGGGCCCGGCACCGCTCAACATGCCGCCGCCCGACTTCCTCGCCGGCTCCATCCCGCTGATGGAAGGCCTGCGCTATCCCGTGTACCGCTTCGCCATCATGGCGGCAGGCCTGGCCGTGGCGGTGGCGCTCTATCTCGGCATCACATCCACCCGGGCCGGCATGCTGGTGCGCGCCGGCGCCACCAACGCGCCCATGGTCTGCGCGCTCGGCGTCGACATCAGGCGGCTGTTCACCATCGTGTTCGGCTGCGGCGCCATGCTGGCGGGCTTCGCCGGAGCCATGGTGGCGCCCATCCTCTCCGTCGAGCCCGGCATGGGCGACCAGATCCTGATCCTCGCCTTCGTCGTGATCGTCATCGGCGGTATCGGCTCGATCCTTGGCGCCTTCATCTCCGCCTTGCTGGTCGGCATCATCGACACGCTGGGGCGTTCCTTCGCCACCGACGTGTTGCGCTTGTTCCTGAGCCCCAGCGCGGCGCGCATCATCGGACCGGCGCTGGCCTCCATGACCATCTACCTGTTAATGGCCGCCGTGCTGGCTGTGCGCCCTGCCGGCCTGTTCCCGGCCAGGAGACGCGCCTGATGTCATCCGGGCTGCGCGCCGTCATGGATGCCGCGGACCGAATGCTCCGTGCCCACACGTTCGACGAGCGCATGGCCGCCGGCCTGCTCGCGCCGATGGTGCTGCTGCCGCTCATCGCTCCCATCCTCGGCGGCAGCTACATGCTGCATGTCGGTGAGCGCGCCATCATCCTTGCTATCGCCGCCCTGTCGCTGGAGCTGCTGGTGGGCGTCGGCGGCATGGTCTCGTTCGGGCACGGGGCGTTCCTCGGCATCGGCGCCTACGCCGGCGGCATTGCCGCCAGCCACGGCCTGGGCACGCTGGCGGTCGCTCTTCCCGCCGCGCTCGCCGCCTCCGCGCTGTTCGCGCTTCTCACCGGGGCCATCGCGGTGCGCACGCGCGGCGTCTACTTCATCATGATCACCCTGGCGTTTGGGCAGATGGCCTTCTTCGTCGCCACCTCGCTTGCCCCCTACGGCGGCGACGATGGCCTCAGCTGGCCGGGACGCACGCTCGTCCTCGGCACCCAGGCCCTCAAGAACGAGACTGTGTTCTTCTATGCCACTCTCGCCCTCGCCATCGCGGCCTATATTGCCGTGAGCCGCCTCATCGCCTCGCGCTTCGGCCGCGTCTTGCGCGGCCTGACCGGCAGCGAGATGCGCCTGCAGGCGATCGGCTTCGCGCCCTACCCCTATCGCCTCACGGCCTACGTCATCGCCGGCACCTTGTGCGGGCTCGCCGGATTCCTGCTCGGCAACTACGCGGAGTTTGTGAGCCCAGCCTTCATGCACTGGCAGCGCTCGGGAGAGCTGATCGTGGCAGTGCTGCTTGGCGGCACCGGCCGGGTGTACGGCCCCGCGCTGGGCGCCATCGCATTCGTCTTGCTCGAGGAGGTCCTGTCAGGTCTCACGGAGCACTGGAAGGCGATCCTGGGGCCACTCCTGGTGTTCGTCGTGCTGTTCTCCAGGGGCGGCATGGCCGGCGGCATCGAGCATGCCATCGCCCAATGGCGCCGCACCGGCATGACCCCGCGCCAGCTGCCCCGCGCGCTCGTCGTCCTCGCCCGGCACCACGCGGCCCAATGGTCCGCCGCCGCCACCACGCGCTGGAGGCGGATCGCAACCCGAGGTCGCGTGCTGATCGACACCATGCGTCCGCTCGTCGAGCAGGCAGGGGCGCACCTCGGTGGTGCGCGGCGGGAGCTCAAGTCCATCGCCCCCCTCGTCCGGGAGCCCCTCGTGCGGATCCACGCGCGCTGCCGCCTGGGGGCCATGGCCGCGCACCGCCGGATCGGTGCGCTGCGCCCAAGGATCGACCGGGCGACGGCCCGCCTGTCGCGGCAGTGTGGGCGCCTCGCGCTTGCCAGTCGGCACCGGTTCGCCCATCTCACGGCGCGCTTTGAGAGCACCGCCAGGGCAACTTACAGGCGCTGGCATCCCCGGGAGATGGCGTTCGCCCGGCGGCTCAGGTCGCTGGCGATGCTAGCGGAGCGCAGGATTGCCGACGCCGTGCATCGCTGGAGGCGGCGTTGAGCGAACCCCTCCTCCGCCTCGACGGGCTCCACAAGGCCTACGGCGCACTCAAAGTCACCAACGGTATCGATCTCGCCGTCCTGGCCGGCGAAACCCACGCCGTCATCGGCCCCAACGGCGCCGGCAAGACCACCCTCATCGACCAGATCGCTGGCGTCCTGCGCCCCGACGCCGGCCGCATCCGCTTCGCCGGCCGCGACGTGACCGACATCGGATTGCCCGCCCGCGCCCGCCTTGGCCTGGCGCGCTCGTTCCAGCTCACGCGCATCCTGCCCCAGTTCACCGCGCTGGAGAACGTGGCGCTGGCCGTGCAGGCACGCTCGGGCTCCAGCTACCGCTTCTGGCACCCAGCGGCGCGCGAGACGGCCCTCAACATCGCCGCCATCGAGGCTCTGGAGGCGGTCGGCCTGCATCCCCGCACGCGCGTGCCAGCTGGCTCCCTGTCGCACGGCGAGAAGCGTCGGCTGGAGTTGGCGATCTGCCTCGCCCAGTCCCCCAAGCTCCTGCTGCTCGACGAACCGATGGCGGGCGCCGGCGCCCAGGAGACGCACGGTCTCATCGAGATGCTCAGGGTCCTCAAGCACCGCTGCACCATCGTGCTAGTGGAGCACGACTTGCAGGCGGTGTTCGCGCTGGCTGACCGCATCTCCGTGCTGGTGGAGGGCTCTATCCTCGCCACCGGCAGCCCGGAGGCGGTGCGCGCCAATCCTGAGGTGCGGGCCGCCTATCTGGGGAGGGCAGCATGAGTGCGCCGCTGCTCGCCATCTCCGGCCTGGAGGCGGGCTACGGCGAGGCCCAAGTGCTGTTCGGCATCGACCTCGCGGTCGGCCATGGCGAGGTCGTGAGCCTGATGGGCCGCAACGGCATGGGCAAGACCACCACCGTGCTGGCCCTCATGGGCCTGTTGCCGGTCGCGGCCGGCGAGGTCTTGTTCGACGGCCAACCGCTCGCCGGCGCACCACCCTTCCGCATCGCCCAGGCCGGCATCGGCCTGGTACCCGAGGGACGCCAGATCTTCCCCACTCTGACCGTTGAGGAGAACCTGGTTGCCACCGCCGTTCCCTACGAGGGGAACCACGGCTGGACGTTGGAGCAGGTCTACACCTTCCTGCCGCGCCTGGCGCAGCGCCGGCGCCATTGGGGCGACCAGCTCTCCGGCGGCGAGCAGCAAATGCTGGCCATCGGCCGCGCGCTCATGACCAACCCCAAGCTCCTGGTGCTGGACGAGGCCACCGAGGGCCTGGCGCCCCTGATCCGCGAGGAGATCTGGGACCGCCTCGCCGCCCTCAAGCGCGATGGCCTCGCCATCCTCATCATCGACAAGACCGTCGACTCGCTCCTGGTGCTCTGCGACCGTCACCTCATCCTGGAGAAGGGTCGCGTGGTCTGGC
>JAFMSC010000196.1 GCA_017353825.1 Hyphomicrobiaceae bacterium
TCTTCCTCAGGACGGGGCTCCCCACCCCGCTACAATCGCCCTCTCAACCCGCTACCGAGCTCTCGATAGGCCACCCCGCGCAGCGGCTATCGCGGCAGCGATTTAGTGCGTTGGCCGAACCACGACCTACGTCAGCCGCCGTACTCGGGGCGCGCTTCGGCGTGAACACGTCGAGTTCCAGGACCTCCTCGTCACCCTCAACGTCGAGTCGTGCTTGACGTTGGGAGGGATCACGATGAGGCAACCGCCGGTCAGCCGGTGCGCCTCCTCGCCGACGTGGAAATCGGCGGTGACGCGCAGCATGTAGACGATCTGCTGGTCGTGGCGGGAGTGCGGCAGCCGCTCCTGGCTGGGCTGGATGCGGAACAGCGCCAGCCTGGCGCCCTCGCCAGCGCAGGTCTTGCGCTGCATGCCGGGGCGCACCTGCGTCCACTCGATGGCATCCCAGTTCGTTGTGGCGGGCATGGTTCCTCCCTGATTTGTAAGATTGGGCAAGCCAAGGCCAGACCAACACTGGCAGCTACGCAGTCGGCGATTTGTGTTGGGCTTCGGTAGCGTGCGTAGCCTACTTAAGTCGGCTCCTGGAATGCGATCATCCCGTCGTCGTGATCTTGGTGCGGATGGACTGGGCATGGTCGTCGCGGTTTGGCTTCGATTTTCGACCCATAGCTTGCAGTTGTCTGCTTGTATCTGTCATCACTGCCACCGGCGCCTTGCCGTTTTGCCGGCCGCCCCGGGGCACTCGGGTTGCCTGGGCGCCCGCCAGTGCGAACCGTGGAGGGAGGACATGCGCCTTGCGACCGAGCTTCACGCCGATCAGGCCGCGCGATGGCCGCGGGAGGGCCGGCACATTCTGGCGCACTACGACGCGGAGAGCATCGTCGTTTACCAGGCCTATCGGGCGTCGATTGCGCGTTATGCCATTGCCCACGGCGCATTCGGCGGCGAGCACTTCTCGTACGCCCGCATGAGCTGGATCAAGCCGAGCTTCCTCTGGATGATGTACCGCTCGGCCTGGGCCACGAAGGAGGGGCAGGAGATGACACTCGGGCTGCGCATCTCCCGTCGGTTTTTCGAGCACATCCTGGCCAACGCCGTCGCGTCGAGCTTCAGCCAGTCCGGCTATGCCAACGAGGACGAGTGGAAGGCGGCGGTGGCAGGATCGGAGGCGCGGCTGCAATGGGATCCTGACCATGGCCCGAACGGCAACCCGCTGGCGCGCCGCGCCATCCAGCTCGGCCTCAGGGGGTCGCTGCTCGCGGCCTTCGGCCGGCGCGAACTCATGGAGGTGATCGACCTCACGTGCTTCGTAGCCGAGCAGCGCGCGGTCCTCGTGGCTGGCGGGTCCGCTCGGCTGCGAACGCCCATCGAGCGCGTCTATCGCCCCGTCGATCCGGCCGCTGCACGCCGGCTGGGGTTGGACTGAGGGCGCGGCGAGGCGGGGACCGCGGCCAGGCTCGGCCGTGGCTGGTGTTAGCCGCAACCGGTGCTGGGGCCAGGGCCAGGCCCAGCGCGCGCCCAGAGACGCCCAGAGACGCCCAGAGAGCGCCCAGAGAGCGCCCAGAGGCGCAGAAGGTCTGAACACGTCCGACAGCGATCGCCGCCGCGGAGCCAGTCCTCCCTCCCGACGGCTTTCCATCGGCGCCGCGTGCAGCCGCGGCAGGACGGGCGCTCGGGTCGCGACGAAGGGGCTCGTCTTGGGAAAGCGGCGACCAGGGCACCCGCTCGGGCTGGTCAAGGCGCGGGGCCAGCCCGCAGTGCCGGCTTTGCGAAACTTTACATTGGGGAGATGCGGCGGAAACCGCGCCGGCGCACATCAAGCGTGGGCGTGGGCGCTGCCTTCGTTCGAGCACGCGGGAATCGCCACCCGCGGCGCCGCCCGCTCCGCGTGCGCGCCCACGCCCGGTGCCAACCAACTCCGGTGCCCGCCGGGCGTCGGCGCGGGCAGCTTGGGCATCCCACGGCGGCGACGTGGTTTTCTCGGGCGACGTGGTCTTCCGCGGTGGTTCGCGGTTGGGGTTACAGGTTTTTCGTAGGTGCGGACGTTTGAAGCTTTGGCGGCAGCAGGTCGAGCAACAGGGTGATTACATTGCAACACAGGCCACCAAGTCTCTGCCCGGACGCCGAGGGGGGCGTCTGGCCCCAATTTGGCCCTGGTTGTGGGGGCACAAAGCAGCCCTTTGCCACCCAAACAAAACGATCATTCGTTTTCTTTAGTTCAGTGCGAAGATGCAAGCGGGTGCAGGGGATCTGGGTGCACGGGGGATCTGAACGTGAGGCGCTGGCCTGAAAACTGGGCGAGGAGCCTGCCGGCGCGTCGGCAGCATGCCGGCGTGGCGGGCCTCACGCGGGGGGAGCGATGCCTAAACTGAAGCCAGCCATCCAACAGGCCCGGCGGGAGCACATCCTCGGCGCCGCCGAGCGCTGTTTCGCCCGTACCGGCTTCCACCGCACCACCATGCAGGACATCTGCCGCCAGGCCGGCGTCAGCCCCGGCGCGCTCTACGTGTACTTCAACAGCAAGGAGGCGCTGATCGCCGGCATCGCCGAGCGCGACCGCGCCGAATTCGCGGAGCGGCTGGCCGGCGTGGCCGACTCGCCCGACTTCCTGGCGGCGCTCAAAGAGCTCGGTGAGCACTACTTCGTGCGCGAGGCCAGGCCCAGCCACCTGATGTGCATCGAGATTGGTCTCGAATCGACGCGCAACCCGCGCATTGCCGAGATCCACCGTGGCGTGGACGAGTTCGTCAACTCCAGCTTCGAGAAACTTTTCCTGCGCCTGAAGGACGAGGGGCACATCGCGCCCGACCTGCCGATCCCGGTGGTGGTGCAGCTGTTCTCGGTGATCGCCGACGGCATGTTCTGGCGCCGCGCCGTGGACCCGGCCTTCGACGGGAGCGTGCTGGTGCCAGCCACCTTCGACCTCATGATCGGACTCTTGAAGCCGGTGCTTCCAAGGGAGCCAGGTGCGCCTCCCCAAGTGCGTACCGACACGCCTCGGCCCGATACTGAAATGACCGCGAACCAACGCGACGGGCATCGATCATGAGAAAGTTACTGATCGGCGTCGTTGTGTCGCTCGCCTTCGCAATGATCTCGCTCACCATGGTCGGCCGCTCCCTGCCGCGGCCCACGGGCCCCACGGATAGCGAGGCTGCCAAGCAGCGGGCCGCCGCCGACCTGTTCGCGGCGGTGGTGACGGTAGCCCGCGTGGCGCCCGCGCCGTTCACGCAAACCGTGCTGGCAACCGGCTCGCTGGTGGCGCGCGAGGAAATCCTGGTTGGGCCGGAGGTGGAGGGCCTGCGCATCATCGAGGTGTTGGCCGACGAGGGTCAACGCGTGAAGAAGGGCGAGGTGCTCGCCCGCCTGGTGGCCGACACACTCGACGCCCAGGTGGCCCAGAACGACGCGGCGCTGGCGCGCACGGCCGCCGCCGTTGCCCAGGCCAAGGCCTCCATCGTCCAGGCCGAGGCGCATCTCGTGGAGAGCCGCAACGCCTACGAGCGCGCCAAGCCGCTACGCCAGGCCGGCCATATGACCGAGGCGGTGTTCGACCAGCGCGAGGAGGCGGCCCGCACGGCCGAGGCACAGCTCGCGGCAGCCCAGGACGGTCTCAAGGTCGCCGAAGCTGAGCGGGCGCAGGTGGAGGCGCAGCGGCGAGAGCTTCTCTGGCGACGCGGCCGCGTCGAGGTGACGGCTGCGGCCGACGGCATCATTAGCCGGCGCATGGCGCGCGTAGGTGGCTACGCTGCGGGCGCGGCCGAGCCGATGTTCCGCATCGTCGCCAAGGGGGAGGTGGAGCTCGACGCCGAGGTGGTGGAGACGCGGCTCGCGGCCATCGCGGTGGGCCAGCGAGCGCGTGTGGAGGTGTCCGGCTTTGGCGAGGTCGAGGGCACCGTACGTCTGGTCTCGCCTGAAGTGGATAAAAGCACCCGCCTCGGCCGCGTGCGAATTTTCCTGGGCGACAGCCCCGGACTGCACGTCGGCGCCTTCGCCCGCGCCAGCATCGCCACCGCGGCATCCAACGGCCTCGCCGTGCCGGCGGCCGCCGTCCTCTACGGCACCGACGGCCCCACGGCGCAGGTCGTGCGCGGTCATCGCGTGGAGACGCACCGGATCAAGACCGGGCTAGCGGCTGACGCGCTCGTGGAGGTGCGCGAGGGGCTTGCCGAGGGTGACCTGGTCGTGGCCCGTGCCGGCACGTTCCTGCGCGATGGCGACATGGTGCAGCCGGCCTTTGTCGAGGGCGCCAAGGCGGAGGCGCAGCGATGAACTGGAACATTTCGGCCTGGTCGATCCTGAGGCCAGTGCCGTCGCTCGTCCTGTTCATGGTGCTGATCGCGCTGGGCTACGCGAGCTTCGGCGAGCTCGCCGTGACACGCTTTCCCAACGTCGACCTGCCGATCGTCCAGGTGCGCGTCTATCAGACTGGCGCGGCGCCTTCCGAGCTGGAGGTGCAGGTCACCAAGAAGGTCGAAGACGCCATCGCCGGGGTGAACGGGGTCAAGCACCAGACGTCGTCCATCACCGACGGCGCGTCGGTGACGACGGTGGAGTTTTACCTGGAGGTCAACCAGGACCGCGCCCTCAACGACGTGAAGGACGCTGTCGGCCGCATCCGCTCCGAGCTGCCACCGACTATCGACGAACCGGTCGTGACGCGCATTGCCGTCGAAGGCCTGCCGATCGTCACGTACGCGGCGCGGGCGCCGGGCATGACACCGCAGGAGCTGTCCTGGTTCGTGGACGACGTCGCCATGCGGGCCCTGTACGGCGTGAAGGGCGTATCGCAAATCGAGCGCCAAGGTGGTGTCGATCGCGAGATTCGCGTCGCCCTCGATCCCGACCGGTTGCAGGCCTACGGCATCACTGCCGGCGATGTGAACCGCCAGCTCAGGGCCACCCATGTGGATCTTGCCGGCGGGCGCGGCGATATCGGTGGGCGCGAGCACGCGATCCGCACGTTGGCCGGCAAGCCGTCCGTGGCGGATCTCGCCGCCACCATGATCGCGCTCCCCAAGGGCCGCAAGGTGCGGCTCGACCAGCTCGGCGCCGTCACAGACAGCACCACCGAGCCGCGCACCTTCGCCCTGCTCGACGGCCGGCCGGTGGTGGCGTTCGCGATCTCGCGTGCCAAGGGCGCGAGCGACGCCACAGTCGCGGCGGACGTGGCCAGGAAGGTGGAGGAGCTGCGGCGTGCACACCCCGATGTCGAGATCAGAGAGATCGACACGATGGTGGCCTACACGCTGCGCGCCTATCGGGCCACCATGCAGACGCTCATCGAGGGCGCCATCCTCGCCATCGTCGTGGTATTCCTGTTCCTGCGCGACCTGCGTGCCACGGTGATCGCGGCCATCGCCCTGCCGCTGTCGATCGTGCCGGCGTTCTGGGCCATCGACGCGGCCGGCTTCTCTCTCAATCTCGTGAGCCTGCTCGCCATCACCATCGTGACGGGCATCCTGGTGGACGATGCCATCGTCGAGATCGAGAACATCGTGCGCCACACGCTGATGGGCAAGAGCGCCTACCGCGCAGCGCTGGAGGCAGCCGACGAGATCGGGCTCGCCGTGATCGCCATCACTTTCACCATCATCGCCGTGTTTGTTCCAGTGAGCTTCATGGGCGGGATCGCAGGCCAATACTTCAAGCAGTTCGGGCTCGTTGTGGCGTTCGCGGTGTTCTTCTCGCTGCTGGTGGCGCGGCTTATCACGCCACTGCTGGCGGCCTACTTCATGCGCAGCAAGGGCCACGTGGCGCAGGAAGGCCGGCTGCTCCGGGCTTACACCCACATCGTGCGCTGGTCGGTGGCGCACCACTACGTGGCCGTCGCGCTGGGGCTCGCCATTTTCGCCGCTTCGATCGGCAGCTTCTTCCTGCTCCCGTCCGGCTTCCTGCCCACCGAGGATACAGGCCGCGTCCTGCTGGCGATCGAGCTGCCGCCCGGCTCGCGCATCGACGAGACGCAAGCGGTGACCGATGGCATCGCGCGCCGCATCGGCGCCCGCGACGACGTGAAGAGCGTATTCGTGAACGGCGGCAGCGTGATGGGCGGCGCCGTGGGCAGCACGGGCGAGGTGCGTAAGGCCACGCTGGTCATCAACCTGGTGCCCAGGGCGGAGCGCAAGCTCGGCCAGGCCCAGATCAAGCAGGAGATCAGCCGCAACCTGGCCCAGGTGCCGGATATCCGATTCTGGTTCCTGATGGACAACGGCCGCCAGCAGATCCAGCTTGTCGTCGCGGGGCGTGATCCGGCTGCGGTCAACCGCGCGGCGGCGGAGATGACGAGCCAGGCCAAGCGCATCCCGCTGATCGCAAACGTGGTGTCGTCGGCCGAGCTCGACCGGCCGGAGCTGCGCGTGGTGCCGATCGGCGATGTAGCCGCCGACCTCGGCCTCTCCACCGAGGCCATCGCCGAGGCCGTGCGCATCGCCACCATCGGCGACATCGGCGCCAACCTCGCCAAGTTCGACGTGGGCGACAGGCAGGTGCCGATCCGAGTGCAGCTCGACGAGCGCGCCCGCGCCGAGCGCCAGGTGCTCGAATCGCTCAAGGTGCCCACGGCAGGTGGAGCCGCCGTGCCGTTGGCGGCGGTCGCACGCTTCGAGCTGGCGCAGGGCCCTACCGCGATCGACCGCTACGACCGGGCACGCCGCGTCCTGGTAGGCGCCGACCTCGTCGGCAACGCCCCGCTGGGCAAGGCGATCGACGAGATGCTGGCGCTGCCGGCCGCCAACAACCTGCCCGCCGGCGTTGAGCTCAGGCAGTTCGGCGATGCCGAGATCATGGGTGAGGTGTTCGCGGGCTTCGCCGCCGCCATGGGGGCCGGTATCATGATGGTTTACGCCGTGCTGGTGTTGCTGTTCGGCAGCTTCCTGCAGCCCATTACCATCCTGTTCTCACTGCCTCTGTCGATCGGCGGGGCTATCGTGGCGCTCGCCGTCACCGGCCAGGCCATCAGCCTGCCGGTTGTGATCGGCATCCTGATGCTGATGGGCATCGTCACCAAGAACGCGATCATGCTGGTCGACTTCGCCATCGAGGAGATGCGGCGCGGCACCGGGCGCACCGAGGCCATCGTCGATGCCGGCCGCAAGCGCGCGCGCCCCATCGTCATGACCACCATCGCCATGATCGCCGGCATGATGCCGGCCGCGATCGGTCTCGACTCCGGCGGCGAGTTCCGCGCCCCCATGTCCATCGCCGTAATCGGCGGCCTTCTCTCCTCCACGCTGCTGTCTCTGGTGTTCGTGCCGGCAGTGTTCGCAGTGATGGACGACATCGGCCGCCTGGCGTGGTTTGCGTTCGGCCGGTTCATTGGCCAGGTCGATGAGCCTGCCGTTGTGAGGCATACCGCCGCAACCCAAACGGAGGTCAGGCCGCTCCCGGCGGCGGCGGAGCAGGCAGGTGCCTACTATTAACGCAAGTGGCCCCTGGCCGGCTCCAACAAGGGTGCGGGCACTTGGTTGCTAGCCCAACTTGCGCAGAATCGGGGGGTGGATCTAGACAAATCAAGGCCTTAGCCGAGAAGTCGGCACTACATTTT
>JAFMSC010000555.1 GCA_017353825.1 Hyphomicrobiaceae bacterium
ACATCTCCGGCGGAAGGAGCCTGGCGGAGGCGCTGGAGGTGCGCGGCCGGCAGTTCCCGCCGGTGCTCGTGAGCATGGTGCGCGCAGGCGAGGCCAGCGGCACGTTGCCCGAAGTCCTCGACCGCATCGCCGAGACACGGGAACGGGAACAGAAGATCCGCGCGAAGCTCGTCTCCGCCCTGCTCTACCCGTCGTTCCTGGTCGTCACCGCGATCGTCTCGCTGCTCGTGATCATGCTGTTCGTGGTGCCGCGGTTCAAAGCCATGCTGGGCGACACCGGCGTGCGCCTGCCGGCCTCCACGGCCGGCATCATCGCCGTTTCCGACTGGCTCAACGCCCATTGGTCCGCGCTCGCCACGGGGTTTGCCTCCGTCGTGCTTGCGCTGCTGATGGCCTACCGACGGCCCGCGGTGCGCCGTTTCCTGGACCGCGCGGTGCTACGCCTGCCGTTGGTGGGTAGCCTCGTGCGCATGGACCTCACGGTGCGGTTCTGCCGCACGTTGGGGTCGCTGATCGGCAACGGCATCGCGGTGCCCACCGCCCTCAACCTGACGCGCGATGTTATGGGCAACAGCGAGGCGGCCGGCGCGGTCGCCGCCATGAGCCGGGAGCTGCGCAAGGGCAGCGATCTCGCCAGACTGATGGGCCAGTCGCGCCTGTTCCCGCCCATCGTCATCGCCATCATGCGCGTGGGCGAGGAGACGGGCGGGCTCTCCAAGTCGGCGCTTCACCTCGCCGACATGTTCGAGCAGAAACTCGAGGTGGCCACCCAGAGGCTGGTCACAATTCTGGAACCCGTGATAATCGTTGCGGTGAGCGGCGCCGTCGCAGCCATCATCATTTCGATCATGAGCGCGGTCGTAAGCGTCTACGATCTCACGCTCTGAGCCTGTGGGGAGGATCTCTGCCATGCGCGCACACGCCCACATCTTGCCTCGGCGGGAGGCCATCTCGTCAAGGCGCCACAAGTTGGCCGGGCAGGCCGGGTTCACGCTCGTCGAGCTCCTGGTCGTGCTGGTCATTCTCGTGCTGCTCGCCAGCCTGGTGGCGCCGCGCGTGATCGGCTATCTCGGCAGCTCGCGGACCAAAGCGGCCAAGGTGCAGATCCAGAGCCTGACGACGGCCTTGGAGCTCTACAAGGTCGATATCGGCCGCTATCCGACCACCAGCGAGGGCCTGAAGGCCCTGGTCGAGGCACCGCCGGGGACGACATCCTGGGCAGGCCCCTATCTCACCAAGAAGGACGTGCCGAACGATCCGTGGGGACGGCCCTACGCCTATCGCTCTCCCGGCGAGCACGGCGCGTTCGACATCTCTTCGCTCGGGGCCGACGACCAGCCCGGCGGTACCGGGGAGAACGAGGACATCAACAGCTGGTAGGCAGCCCATGCGCGCGCGCCAGGACGGCTTCACCCTCGTCGAGCTGCTGGCGGTGCTGGTGGTGCTGGCGATCGTTGCCGGCCTCGCGGCCACCAACCTCGGCGGGCGCCACAGCGCAGAT
The DNA here is from genome assembly GCA_017353825.1 of Hyphomicrobiaceae bacterium. Classification (GTDB taxonomy): domain Bacteria; phylum Pseudomonadota; class Alphaproteobacteria; order Rhizobiales; family Hyphomicrobiaceae; genus AWTP1-13. The sequence goes on from JAFMSC010000555.1 coordinate 1,502, forward strand.
GTGTTGCAGGCGACGGCTCACGAGCTTGCCTCGCGCTGCCGCGCCGCCCGCTCGGCAGCCATTTGGCAGGCGTCCGACCAAATCGTCGTCATCGACATGGGCAATCGTGTGATCACCGCAGGCAAGGATGTGCCCCCGCTCAAGGTCGCCGACACCGTCAGCCTCTCGTCCGAGACGAGCGCGACGGAGCAGCGGGCCCCGCGCGTGGCTGGCATTCGCTTTTTCCCCAACGGGGGTTCAACCGGCGGCAAGATCAGGTTGGAGACGGGGCGGCAGGCCTATGAGGTACGCGTCAATTGGCTCACGGGCCGCGTCGCTGTCCAACGTGTGCTGTAGGTTGGCTAAAGCGACAGCGATGCCCGACGCCAGCGCGTCAGGACGCGTTGGGTCTGGCCCCGGCGTTGCGCCGGGGTCGACCCGACCTACGCAGCCCGCGGTCGGCGGCTTCACCCTGATCGAGGCCTTGGTGGCGATCGTCATTCTGGCGCTGGCGCTCAGCGCGCTCCTTTCCGCGCACGACACCGGCCTGCGTGGCGTGACGGTCGTGGATGAGCACCTTGAGGCCCGACTGCTGGCGCAATCGCTACTCGCGCAGTGGTCGCAATACCGCGTGCTCCAGGCCCCGTCCCAGGGTCGAAGCGGGCGCTACGCCTGGACGGTCTCGGCCGTGCCCTACCGCGGCCCCGACGCGCTTCCGCGTCAGACCACTGGGGACTGGACGCTGCATGAGCTGGCGGTGACGGTGGCGTGGCCCAGCGGGAAGCAGGTCAGGCTCAGCACCTTGCGGCTCCTTCACGCGCCGTGACCCACGTCATGTCCAATCCGGGCGCAGCATCGCGAGGAGAGAGCGGGGTCACGCTCGTCGAGGTGATCGTGGCCCTCATCATCACCGTGCTGACGCTGGCCATCGCCGCGGGCGGGCTGCGCCTTCTGTTGCGCAGCGGCGAGCGCGGCGCGCATGTCATCGCG
>JAFMSC010000556.1 GCA_017353825.1 Hyphomicrobiaceae bacterium
GGCGCCGGACTCTACTCCAAGTACATCTGGGGCGAGCCCTTCTCCGGGCTCGCGGTCGGTGCTTCGCTCGCGGCCGTGGCCGGCTACCTGTCGAGCCTGATCGTGGTGCGCTTTCGGCACCTCGCCATCATCATGATCACCCTTGGCTTCGGTTTCCTGCTGCAGGAGGCCGCCAACAAGGCGCACTGGCTCACCGGCGGCACCGACGGCCTCCAGGGCGTTCGAACGCAGCCCATCCTCGGTTGGTTCGAGTTCGACCTCTGGGGCTACACCGCCTACGGCTACGCCCTGATCGCGCTGTTCGTGCTGTTCCTGGCCGTGCGGCGCTTGATCCATTCGCCCTTCGGCCTCGCCCTCCGCGGTATCCGCGAGAACTGGACCCGCATGCCTGCCATCGGCGCACCGAGCCTCACGCACCTGCGCAAGGTCTACACCGTTTCCGCCGCCATCGCCGGCATCGCCGGGGCGCTTCTGGCCCAGACCACCGAGACCGTGTCGCTGGCCGTGCTGAGCTTCGAGCGCTCCGCCGACACTGTGGTCATGCTGGTCCTAGGCGGCACCGGCCGGCTCTACGGAGGGCTCATCGGCGCCATCATCTTCATGGTGGCGCGCGACCAGTTCTCCGGCATCAACCCGCAGCTGTGGTATTTCTGGATCGGCCTCCTGCTGGTCGCCGTGGTGATGCTGCTGCCCAACGGCGTACTCGGCGGGCTCGCGCAGCTCACGCAGCGTTTCCGGGGCAAGCGGCCGTGACGACCTCCGCCCAGACGACTGCCCAGACGACTGCCCAGACGACTGCCCAGACGGCTGCCCAGACGGCTGCCCAGACGGCGGCAACTCGCTCCGGGACCGAGAAGCCCGCGCTCTCTACCCACGGCCTCAACAAGAGCTTCGGCTCGCTGGTGGTTGCCCGTGACATCTCGATTGCGCTGCCGCAGGGCGCTCGCTACGCCCTGATCGGACCCAATGGCGCAGGCAAGACCACCCTTATCAACCTCATCACCGGCATGCTGCGGCCGGATTCGGGCCGTATCCGTTTGGGCCCCCACGACATCACCTCGCTCAAGCCCCACCAGCGCGTCCGCCGCGGCCTGGTGCGCACGTTTCAGATCAACACGTTGTTCCCCCAGCTCACGGCACTGGAGGCGGTGGTGCTAGCGGTCAGCGAGCGGCGCGGGCTCGCTCGCAACTTCTGGCGCGGCCTCACCGCCTTTCCGGACGCAGCGGAGGAGGCCTATGCGATCTTAAAGTCGCTGTCGCTGGGCGCCGACTGCACCCGGCTCACGCGCGAGCTGGCCTACGGCCAGCAGCGCCTGTTGGAGATCGCCCTGGCGCTCGCCACGAAACCTAAAGTGCTGCTGCTCGATGAACCGGCAGCCGGTGTTCCGCGCGATGAGAGCGCCGACCTGTTCGCGGCCATCGCCGCCTTGCCACCGGACATCACGGTGCTGTTCATCGAGCACGACATGAACCTCGTGTTCCGCTTCGCGACCCGCATCATCGTGCTGGTGCAAGGGGCGATCCTGCTTGAAGGTACGCCGCAGGTTATCTCGGCCGACCCCCGCGTGCGCGAAGTCTATCTCGGCGGGGTGCACTATGGCTGAGGCCCTGCTCGCGCTCGAAGCCCTGCGCGCCGGCTACGGTGAAGCCGTGGTGCTCGATGGCGTCTCCCTTGCCGTCCCCGAGCATGGCAGCCTGGCAGTGCTCGGTCGCAACGGCGTGGGCAAGACCACGCTCTTCATGTCCATCATGGGCTGCACCCAGGTGATGCGCGGCGCGATCCGTTGGCGAGGGTCAGACATCACAGGCCTGCCCTCGCACCGCCGCGCCAAGTTGGGCCTCGGTTGGGTGGCCCAGGAGCGCGAGATCTTTCCCTCCCTCTCGTTGGAGGAGAACCTCACCGTGGCGGCGCGGCCTGGCCGCTGGACGCTGGCCGCCGTCTACAAACTGTTCCCGAGGCTCGCCGAGCGCCGCGGCAACATGGGCAACCAGTTGTCTGGCGGCGAGCAGCAGATGCTCGCCACCGCCCGGGCGTTGATGACCAACCCAGCCCTGCTGCTGCTGGACGAGCCCATGGAAGGTCTCGCACCCATCATCGTCGAGGAGTTGGCCGCGGCCATCAAAACCATGATTGCCGACGAGGGCATGGCCGTGATCCTCATCGAGCAGCACGCCGAGCTGGCTCTGTCCCTCACCCGCGACGCGGCCATCATGGAACACGGAGCGATCGTGCACCGCGCGCCCTCGGCAGACCTCTTGCGCGACGCTGCCACCCTCGATCGCTACATTGGCCTGCGCATCGGCGAGACCGCCAAGCCTGCAGAGGCCAGCGCGCCAAGCCCCTGAAAGGAAGGGCGCCATCGGCGCGTTGCATAGGATCGTGCTTCAACTGACATTGGTCATCAGGGCTCAGCCAGCTCATGAGCGGCTGACACCCGTCCCCTAAAAGCAACGGCGCGCCCCTTAG
>JAFMSC010000197.1 GCA_017353825.1 Hyphomicrobiaceae bacterium
TTCGCGCAAGGCTACCCGAGGCGGCAGGGCGTCTCAATCGCCGGTTTCAGGTTCCACGACGGCCCTCACCTGGCGCACGCCGACGACCGCCCGCAGCGCGCGGCCCACGAGATCGGCGGTGCGTGGGGCGACGCCGGCGAGCCGCAGATCGACGGTGAGCTCGGTACCGTCGCCAGATTCGCGCGAGGCGTGCACGCGCGCGGGTACGGTGCCGAGCTTAGCCACCGGCTCGATCAGGCGCGCGAGCAAGCCCGGATCGGCCGGCGCGGAGATGAAGAAGAAGGCGCGAACGGTGCCTCGCTGGGCGTGCGCATTGGCAGCGCCGGTCGCGGAAACGACGGAGGATGTCATGGAGAAAAGGGTCCCTGCTACATGATCGCAAAACGGAAGGCCAATGCCCGGCGCCCTTAAGCGGCCGGGGCCATAATTCGCGCGATCACGATGGCGGGGCACTGCCGCATGGCGGGCACTCTAGCCGGAACCGGCGATCGTTTCAACCAAGGGAGTTTGCGTCATCCGGCCTTGAATTTGTTAGGTCTTATGACCCCAGGAGCGAGCGGACGCGGAATTGGTCACAGAACGTGGTCCTCTGAAGGGCCCAAGCGGTTCCGATGCGTGCTGCGGCGTGTTGATGCTGGGGCTCGACGGGGCGCACAGAGACGCGCTGGTGACCGTTCCGTCCCTGTCTGCGGGGTAGCGCGCCAACGCGACAACGTCCATGCCGCCGGCCATCATGAGCGAGGCCATGGGTGCCAGGGCCCATGCCAGGGCCCATGCAATGATGCTCGCGGAGGGGCATCGAGCCCTGATGCATCCGCGACGGGGCCCATCTGTGCCTGCCGTGCATAGGTGCTGGCCCGTGACCGCAACGATGCCCGGATGCAATACCAGCATGCCCTTGCCCGACCGGGTCTTGGACGGCTCCAACCGCAGCGTACCGGGAGGTTGCGGAGACCAGGTGCCGGCGGCAATCCTGCTCGCCAACGACTGGCAGAGTGACACAGGCTCAGGATTCCGGGCCCGAGGCTTCTAAGGCGCGGCTGGGCGTTGCAGCGATGGGACGCGAAGCCGGTGTACAAGCACCGCGAACACGATGATGAGGCCATCAACGGCGCAGGAAAGGCTCGTGGATCGGCGGTTGATGGGTCGGCGGTTGATGGTACTGACGGCGGGGCCAGGTTTGCGTCCGTTCCTTCAGCCGCCGTCGCAGATAGGCAATGAGACCCATGACGGCCAACAGCATGGCCAGGAGGCCGTAGAGCGAGACGGCCAGAACGCCGTTCCACGCTCCGGCAAGCGCCAGGCCATCCCGCCATGGCTGAAAGTCGCTGTTGGATGCGACCACGGCGGCGACGATGAAGCCAAAACTCGTGACCAAGAGGGTCAGGGCACCGCTGTGGAGGATCTGCATGATCCGGGTCACGGCTTGGCTTCCCTGATCGCCTCGGCAACGATGCGCGGCAGGCCTTCAATCAGGCCGTCGAGCTTCCCTTTGATCTGACCAACGTCGGTTCCGACGCCGTCGAGTTTCGTCTCGACGCGGTCCAGCCGCAGCGTGTGCTCGTCGAGAGTAACTTGCGCCTTGGCCAGCTGCGTGACGACCCATTTCAGCGATTGGGTGTTGTCGTTCTGGGCGCGCTCCAGCGCCGTGACGCGGCGGTCCAGTTCTTCCAGGGTCGTCATGGCTTCCCTCCCACAGGCGTTAACATAGCACCTATGGCCTTAATGTTAACCGGCATCCTGCCGTGGAAAAGCGCGTCGAAACCGGGCGACGCCAAGCTCTCGATCGTTGAGAGCAACGCGTGTTGTGGGCTGCTGGCGAGCCCTCGCGGGCCTTCAGGATTAGGCTTGCCGCCCCACATGTTCCTCGAGGCCCGCGCGGTCGCGATACTCGTCGCGATACTGACGCCTGCTCGCTCCGGGTCGTGGCGAGCGCATGAGATCGCAAGTCGAGCGGCCTGTTGTGGTCGCCGGCTCGGTGGTAGAAGGCCTACGTGATGCTCCGCACGAGGCTTCGATGATCCGGACCTGCTCCGCGCGCAGGCTTTCCTCGGGCGTCCTTGCTCATCGCTTTGCGCCCCTCTTCTCTTGTCGGCCTCGGCCTTCCCACACGAGGCTGCGAGCCCTTCACCAGCTCGCGCACGAGCCCTCCTGAACAGCTTGGGCCCCACGCCTCGATCTCAGCCAGCAGTTCGGTTCCCAGCCTGATGCCGATCTGCTCGTTCATCTTTCGTGGCGGTTTTCCTATGCCCGGCGTTCCAGGCTAGGGGTGATGCCACGTGTGCGCCACCTGTGGGATGACCTCGACGAGAATGCCATGCGCAACACTGGGCCGCGCTTTGCGTTGGCGCGGGGCAAGATTTGGTCCCTGTGTGGGTCACGACTTGCACCGCAACCACCAGCCGGGCGCGATGAGATGCGATGACGGGGGGCCCACCGCGAGAACGTCGCAAGACTCTACGGCTCTCTGGATGGGCAGCATGGGACCGGATGACGCTTCGAGGTCATGTCATCCGCCCGGAATATGCTAGGCTCTCGGGGCTGAAGAGATCAGCGCCTTGCGCGTGAGGCACCCTGGGCCGGCTATGAGCGCACAAGACGACGTTGAGCGATGCTGGTACGCGCTCACCCTGCATCAGGGCTGCGCAGGGTCCGCCGCCGCGGCCGTGCTTGAGGAGCTGGTTGAGGCTTACGGTGAGCCGCACCGACACTACCACACCCTCGACCACATCCGCGCGCTCTTGGCGCTGCTCGAGCTCCACGGGCATGGCGCCGCGGACCCCCGTGCGCTGCGCCTGGCCATCCTGTTCCACGATGTTGTCTACGATCCCTCCCGGCATGACAATGAGGAGGCGAGCGCCGCGGTGGCGGCGGAGCGGCTGACGCGCCTCCGCTTCCCCGAAGCCCTCGTCGCCAGGGTCGCCCTCTATATCGTTGCCACTCGGCACGACAGGCCGGGCGAGGCGGTCGGCGACGGCGATCTTGCGCTCCTATTGGATCTCGATCTCTCGATCCTTGCGGCAGCGCCGGGCGACTACCAGGCCTACGCCAGCGCCGTGCGCCGCGAATACGGCTTCGTCCCCGACGATCTTTACCGCGCAGGACGACGGCGCGTGCTGGCAGGTTTCCTCACTCGCGGGCGCATCTATCTCACCGAGCCTCTGCGCGCCCTGTGGGAGGAGCCCGCGCGCGCCAACCTTGCCACGGAGAGGGCAGCGTTGGCGGAGGTATTGCCGTGAAGTCGATCGTTCCAAGATGTGCCCGAAGGCTCGCGAACCGGCCGGGCCGGTTGGCGTTCAACGGTGCGCGGAGACGGGCGACGGTCGATCTTGGAATGCGCCGCCCATGACCAATTTTGCCGTGACGCACAATGCCATTTCCGACCAAGCGCGCCGGCTGGCTCCCGTGGTGTGGCTGATTGGAAAGGTGCAGAGCGGCAAGACCTCCATCATCCGTACCCTCACCGGGGCCGGCGACGCCGAGATCGGGGCGGGCTTCCGCGCCTGCACCAAGACCGCGCGCATCTTCGACTTCCCGCAAGAGGCGCCGATCATCCGTTTCCTCGACACGCGCGGCCTTGGCGAGGTGGCCTACGACCCCGCGACCGATATCGCCTACAGCGAGGACCGGGCGCACCTGATGCTGGTGGTGGTGAAGGCCATGGACTCCGAGCAGGGCGCGGTGGTGGAAACCGTGCGCGCGGCCCGGCAGCGTCACCCGGACTGGCCCGTGGCCGTGGCTCAGACAACGTTGCACGAGGGCTATGCGCCGGGGCATCGCCACGCTCAGCCCTATCCGTTCACGGGCGAGGATGCCGATGGAGCGGCGCCCGAACCCTTGGGACGGGCGCTCGTGCATCAGCGCTCGCTGTTCGCGGCGCTGCGTGGCAAGGGGCCTCTATGCTTCGTGCCTGTCGACTTCACGCAGCCCGAAGACGGCCTCGATCCGCCAGACTACGGCCGCGAAGCCCTGATCGCTGCCCTGGTCGCGGTGGCGCCTGCGGCCGTGCGCCTGGCAGTGCAGGAGCTGCCGGGCGCAGCGGATGGCGAAGCCCTCACCCGCGCGGCCAATGCGCACATTCTCGGCTTCGCGGCGGCTGCTGGCGCGAGCGATGCGCTGCCCGTCGCCGGCGTCGTTACAGTGCCCGTACTTCAGGCCGCGATGCTGCGCCAGCTTGCCAAGCTCTACGACATCGGCTGGGACCGGCGAAGCTATGCCGAGTTCCTTGCCGCGCTCGGCACCGGCACGCTCCTGCGCACGGCCTCGACCTTCGGCGTGCGGCAGCTGGTGAAGCTGGTGCCCGTGTACGGCCAGACCGTGGGTGCCGCAACGGCCGCGGCAGCCAGCTTTGCGGCCACCTATGCCATCGGCAAAGCCGCGAGCTACTACCTCGTGCAGCGTCGCCGCGGCGTCGCCGCCGACGACGTGGCCACCGTCTACCGCCAAGCCTTGCGCAACGCGTTCCGCATGGCGCAGCAGCGCGACCCCCAGGGCGGGTCGCCGCGCTGATGCGGCCACGCGTGGAACGGGATTGGCCTCAGTATCCGCCGCGCTCGCAGCGGTAGCGGCGGCAGTTGCCCTCGCCCACCTCGTCCCGATACGCATGTAGACGCAGGCACGGCGCAGCCGTTCGCAGTGGCTTCCGCGCCAATATTGCGCGTGTCCACGGCTGTTTGGTGAGCCGCCTTGCTGGCGAATGTGCCGCCGGGTGCGGCCAGGTCCACCGATGCGCCCAGAGCACCTGTGCCGAGTGGCGCCAAAACAATACGCATTGTCGCTCGCATGAATTCCTCCAAAAAGTCTCACCAAGCCAGAATTGCTTGGGCGATGACGTAAGCAATCCTTCACCCGGCAATCCGGCCTGCCACAGACCAGAAGAAAGGCGGCTTCTGCGGTTGTCGCGAGCAGGCGGCACATGCCTCGCACGCCACCCCTTTTTTCCGCAATCGGGTGGGGGCGGCGCATTTCGGTCAACTCAGCACGCACTTTTGGCAATCATTCGATGGACTTGGGACTTCTCTTGCGGCTGTGCCTCAGCCTTCCCAAATTGTAAAATGGCAATCATAAGGAGGTCATTGAACCATTGGCATAGGTGTAGAGAATGGCTCGTGTCCGATGCCTGAAGGATGGTGCCGAGAGAGGTGCGCGCGATGGCGTCGAGGATTAGGCATGTGGTTGAGCCGGTGCTCGGCTGGCTATTCATATTCGCGGTGATTTTCGCCGTCGGAGCGGTGATGCTGGCGGCCACAAGGCCGAGGGTGGAGATGTCCGGCCCGATCAAGGCCGACCGCCGGCGCTAGCCTCCTTCTGCGAGGGAGCTAGAGCGAGAACGTCGGGGCGATAGGGGTCTCGTAGCGACGAAGTCATCCGCTACGTGCAGGAGCGTCCTTCTTGAGCTTGGGCAGGAGCGCTGAGCGGACGAGCTGGTGGAGGCCCACGGCGAGCAACTGGCGGGCACCATCCAGAACGACATTCTCAAAGAGTTCGTCGCGTCCCGTGTGGGAAGGCGGCCGGACGCGCGGCCGCATTGGGGGGCCGGCTTGGGCAATACGCGTTGCCGCGCCATTGGCGAGCGGCGTCCGGAAAGAGAGGAAGTCGGTCACCGATCGCTGCCGGTCGCATCAGATGGACCGATCAGTAGAAGATCGAGCCAGGGGTGCCGCCACCGGCAGCGATCGAGTCGCCGTTGATGGCGACGGCCTTGGGTGAGGCCAAGAAGGTCACCACGTTCGCGATCTCCTCGGCTGTGACGATCTTGCCGATCAGATTGCGTGCACCCATGCGCCGCTCGACCTCGGCCTCGCTCACGCCCTGCGTCTTGGCCTGGGCCGCGATCACGCCAGGCGTCGCCTCTGTGCGCACCAGGCCCGGGTGCAGGCACGCTGCCCGGATGCCGTGCGGGGCCAGCTCGTCGGCCAGGTTCTTGGTGAGCGCCGCCACGCCGACGTTGCGGATGCTGCCGATGGTGGTGCCGACATGCTTGGCGCCCAGTCCGCTGACGTTGATGATGCGCCCGCCGCCCTGCTTGATCATATGGGGCGCCACCTCGCGCGCGGTGCGCAGATAGCCCATGACCTTGGTGTTCATATGGTCCCAGAACTCCTCGGCGGAGATTTCGGCCAGTGTAGGTGGGCGCGATTGGCCGCTGGGCTTGGCCGCGCAGTTCACCAGGATGTCGACACGCCCGAACGCGGCGACCACGTTAGCCACCATCTCCTTCACCGCCTCGTCGCTGGTCGTGTCGCACACGAAGCCTCTGGCCTGTCCGCCGCCCAGGCCAGCGACCTGCGCGGCGGCCGCATCGAGGGCCGGCTTGCTGCGCGCCACCAGCGCGACGTTGGCACCTTCCGTCGCAAGCGACCGCCCGACGGCCAGGCCGATGCCGCGGCTGCCGCCGGTAACGATGGCGACCTTCCCCTTGAGCTCCAGATCCATGGACTTCCCCCGGCGTTTGCGTTGGGTGAACTGGGATTCTCGGAACGCGGGAGCGCCTGTGTCAATCGCCAACGCGGCATCGGTGCTCGGCGCTGGGCGGCGGTGGAGCGGGCAGCCTCCCCAACGCAGCCAGTGCGCCGCGGTGTCGCGCTAGAGATCGCGGGCATCGACCTCACATGAGGGCAACGCCGTTACCCCGGCCCCCCTTGTCGCTCCGGACACCGCTCAACGAGTTATCGGTAGCCATGCCCCGCCTGCTGTCCTGGCCGCTAGCCCCCGTCATTCTGCTCACCCTGTCGAACGTGTTCATGACCTTCGCGTGGTACGGCCACCTGAAGTTCACCGACCGGCCGCTCTGGTTGGTGGTGTTGGCAAGTTGGAGCATCGCCCTTGTCGAGTACTGCCTGGCGGTGCCGGCCAACCGCTACGGCTCGCTTGTCTATGCCCCCGCCCAGCTCAAGACCATGCAGGAGGTCATCACTCTTGTCGTGTTTGCCGTGTTCTCCGTCATGTATCTCAAGACTTCCTTCACGCTAAACCACTTGGTCGGCTTTGCGCTGATCGCGCTCGGCGCATTCTTCGTGTTCAAAGGACCGCTCTGACGGGGGATCAGACCCCTTCGCCTCATCATCCCGGACGGGGCAATGCGAGCCAGAGGCGAACTGCGCTCCACCAGGATCTGCGCGGTGTTCGGGTCGTGGTTGGGGTCCCGGATTGCCTTGCCCCGAGGGCTTGGCTTCCAGGATGAGGGGAGCTTGCGGTAAAAGCCGCGTCATGAACTGGCACGGACAAGGCCGCGGTGGGCGGCGCGGGTATCATCACGGCAACCTGCGGGAAGCCCTGATCGATGCTGCCCTTGACCTGATTGCCCAGAAGGGGCCCGCAGGCTTCACGTTCGCCGAGGCGGCGCGCCATGCCGGCGTCAGCCCCGCCGCGCCCTACCGCCACTTTCGCGACCGCGACGCCCTGATCGGCGACGTGGCCCGGCGGGGCTTCGAGCGATTCGAGCAGCAGCTCGCCGCTGCTTGGGACCACGGTCAGCCGAGCCCGGCCGCGGCCCTCGACCGCCTGGGCAAGGCCTACCTGGCGTTCGCACGCGGC
>JAFMSC010000032.1 GCA_017353825.1 Hyphomicrobiaceae bacterium
TCCCTAACCGCGGCCTCAGCCGCGGCGAAGCTCTGGGACGAACGGTGCCGGCGCACCGAAAAAGCAAATCGATTCTTCTTCGTTAGCTATCGGCTGGTTCACTCGTAGGCTGGTCCCCAGCAGGGGACCCCGAGAGGAGCCAAGAGGAGCGAGGCGAATGCGGCTCGGTGAACGCAAAGTGAACATTCTGGCGCTGGCGATTGGGCTCGGTCTGGCGCTGTCGTCGGCGGCCTTGGCAGGTGATCCCCCGAAGGAGATCCGCCTCGACTGGGCCACGTACAACCCCGTCTCGATGGTCCTCAAGGACAAGGGACTGATCGAGAAGGCGTTCGCCAAGGACGGCATCTCCATCGTGTGGGTGCAGACGCTGGGCTCCAACAAAGCGCTGGAGTTCCTCAACGCCGGCTCCATCGACTTCGGCTCGACCGCGGGCTCTGCCGCGCTCGTGTCCCGGATCAACGGCAACCCTATCAAGTCGATTTACGTCTACTCGCGGCCCGAGTGGACCGCGCTCGTCACAACCAAGGACAGCAAGATCGCCAAGGTCGCCGACCTGAAGGGCAAGCGCGTCGCGGTCACCCGCGGCACCGACCCGCACATCTTTCTCGTGCGCGCGTTGCAGTCGGTGGGGCTGACCGAGCGCGACATCGTGCCCGTGCTGCTCCAGCACCCCGACGGCAAGACGGCGCTGATCCGCGGCGACGTCGACGCCTGGGCCGGCCTCGACCCGATGATGGCGCAGGCCGAGCTTGTTGACGGCGCCCGCCTGTTCTACCGCAACGCCGACGCCAACACCTGGGGCATTCTCAACGTTCGCGAGGCATTCCTGAAGGACCACCCCGACCTCGTGCGCCGGGTGCTGGCCATCTATGAGGACGCGCGCAAGTACTCGCTCGCCAACTACGACGAATTGAAGCGCATCTTTATGGCTGTCACCAAGCTGCCCGAGAATGTGGTGGACAAGCAGCTCAAGGAGCGCACGGAGCTCACCCACAACCGCATCGGCGCCCCGCAGCGGGAATCGATCCTGGCTGCCGGCATTGCGCTGCAGCAGGCGGGCGTAGTGCCAGCCAGCGTGGACGTGAAGGCGGCCGTGGATGCGCTCATCGATGAGCGCTATGTTGCTGCCGCCAACTGATCGGGGCTGCGCCCCGCCCTTGGCCCGCCCACCCCGGCGCAAAGCCCGGCGGGCGGGCTTTGCCTTTGACCCAGAGCACCGACGGGTTATTTCTTCGGCTGCGAGGACTGGATGAGCGTGGTTGCAGCGACGATGCAGAAGGTCGCAGCGGAAGCGCTGACGGTGGGCCGACCGAGGCGATCCGTTCTACGGGCGCGTGCGCTGCTCGGGTTGGCGGTGCCCGTCGCGCTCGCTATCGGCTGGGAGCTCGCCGTGTGGAGCGGCCTCGTCAGCGGCCGCCTGGTACCGCCGCCCTCCATTATCTTCGCCACATTCGCCGATCTCGCCGCCGCCGGAGAGCTGCAGCGCCACGCGGCGGCAACGCTCCTGCGGGTCGGCGTAGGCTTCGGCTTGGGCGTGGCGGCCGGCACCATGATGGGCGCCCTCACCGGCTACTCCGCGCTGGCGCACCGTCTGCTCGACCCGAGCCTGCAGGGCCTGCGGGCCATCCCCTCGATCGCCTGGGTACCGCTGTTCATACTCTGGTTTGGCATCTTCGAGGCCTCGAAGGTGATCCTGATCGCCGTCGGCGTGTTTTTCCCGGTCTATCTAGGCGTGATGGGCGCCGTGCTGTCGGTCGACCGCAAGATCGTCGAGGTCGGCCGCGCCTTCCGCCTCTCCGGCTTCGCCCTGGTGCGGCGCATCCTGCTGCCCGCCGTGATGCCGGCCTACGTGCTCGCCCTGCGCGCCGGCCTCGGGCTCGGCTGGATGTTCGTCGTCGCGGCGGAGTTCATGGGCGCCTCCGAGGGGCTGGGCTTTCTCCTGACCGACGGTCAGCAGCTCGGCAAGCCGGCGCAGATCGTGGCCGCCATCGTGGCCTTCGCCGTCCTCGGCAAGGCCACCGACTGGATCATCGCCGGCACGGCTGCGCCGTTCCTGCGCTGGGAGGACGCCTTCGCGCGCCGTTGAGGATCGGGCATGCTCGTACTGGACCGCATCGGCAAGACCTACCCCAACGGCGTGCGCGCGCTCGACGGCGTGACGCTGCGCGTCGGCCAGGGAGAGATCGTGGCCATCGTCGGCGGCTCGGGCTGCGGCAAGTCTACCCTGCTGCGCGCGGCCAGCGGCCTCGACGCGCCCACCGACGGCACCGTCACGCTCGACGCCAGCGAGATCCGGGAGCCGCACGAGAAGATAGGCATCATCTTTCAGGAGCCGCGCCTCCTGCCTTGGCTTACCGTGGCGGGCAACGTCGGGTTCGGGCTGGCGCAGCTGCCTAAGCCCGAGCGCCAGCAGCGCGTCGCCGCGGCGCTAGACCGCGTCGCTCTCTCCGACAAGGCCGCGGTGTGGCCGCGCGAGCTGTCCGGTGGCCAGGCGCAGCGCGTCGCCATCGCCCGCGCGCTGGTGACGCGGCCTTCGGTACTCTTGCTTGACGAACCGTTCTCCGCACTCGACGCTTTCACGCGCGTCGAGCTGCAGGACCATCTGCTCGACCTGTGGGCGGAGTCGCGGCCCACCCTTGTGCTCGTTACGCATGACATCGAGGAGGCCCTGGTGCTGGCCGACCGCGTGGTCGTCATGCGACCGCATCCCGGCCGGATTGCCGGCAGCATCGACGTCATATCGAGCCGCCCGCGCGATCGTATATCGGCGGTCTTCGAAGAGCAGAAGAGGCGCGTGCTCAATCTGCTCGATTCCACGCTGCTGCGGCGACGGCCTTCGCCTGCCCTTGAGGCTGACTACTCGATATAAGGACTGCGGATGTACCGCGCGGCAGTGCGATTGTGCTTCAGCGCGAGGCGAGCTCGTGGCACGAGGCGCCTCGGAGCAAAGGGGCGTCGGCGCAATTGCTGCTTCGCGTCCGGGTGTTGCAGGCGAAGTGATGAGGAGAGACGGAGGCGCAAGAGGTGCTGTCCGACCTGATGGCGTGCGCTCGCCTTTGATTGCAATCTGGCTACAACTGGAACGATCTGACGGGCGAAGCCATCGACGGCTGGGATCGCAGCCGGTTCCTGTTCGCCGACGGCGGCGCCGACCCGATCATCGTCGGCCCGGTCGCGCGGCGATACCGAGAACCAGATGGCGTTCCCGGCCTGCCTTCGACTGCGGCCGCCCACGTGGAGGCGTTCCTATACGAAAGGCGGGAATGTCAAAAGTACGGGCGGCGGTATCCACGAATTGAGCGCTGTACTCGGCAAATTCGAGTTAGAGTGCCGCCATCGACAGCCCCGACAATCCAACTGCCAGCCGGAGACGACCATGGCTATCACACTCAACCACACGATCGTGCCGGCGCGCGACAAGGCAGCCGCGGCGCGGCTGTTCGCTGAGCTCTTTGGTTTGACCTATGAAGACGGCAAGGGCTATTTCGCGCCGGTGAAGGTCAACGACGGGCTGACCTTTCTGTTCAGCGACGAGAGCCCCGACTTCGAGAGCCACCACTACGCCTTCCATGTCAGCGATGCGGAGTTTGACGCGATCTTCGGCCATGTGCGCGAGGCCGGCCTCGTTTACGGCAGCGCGCCCTGGAGCGCGCAGGACGGCAAGCTCAATGACTGGGGCGGCGGCCGGGGCGTCTATTTCAAGACCCCCGACGGACACCTCCTGGAACTGATGACCGTCCCGCAATGAGGATCATCGCCACCGAGCAGGACATCCGCGCAGGCATCAAGGCACTGCGGCGCAAGTGCGCCACCATGCGCCACGTGCACGACACCGCCGGCGACCCGCCGCTGCGCCGGCGGCCGGCCGGATTCGAGGGGCTCGCCCGCATCGTCGTTGGCCAGCAGCTGTCCATCGCCAGCGCCGCGGCGATCTGGGAACGCACTGTCGTCGCCTGCCAGCCGTTCAAGCCTGCCGTGCTCCTTAGCCTCAAGGACACGGCGCTGGCCGGCGCCGGGCTCTCCAAGCCCAAGATTCGTACCCTGCGCGCCGTCGCAGCCGCATGCGCGGACGGCCTCGACCTCGAGGCCCTCGCGCAGGTGAGCGATGAGGAGGTGCGCAGCGCGCTGACGGCGGTGGTCGGCATCGGCCCATGGACGGCCGATATCTACATTATGTTCTGCCTCGGCCGTGCCGACGGCTGGGCACCGGGTGACCTAGCCCTGCAGGTCGCAGCCCAGCAGGCGCTGGCGCTTGCCGAACGGCCCGGCGAGGACGAGATGCTGGCGCTCGCCGAACGCTGGCGTCCCTGGCGCGGGGTTGCCGCGCGCCTACTGTGGGCCTACTACGCGGCAGTGAGGGCAAAGCGCACAGCCGTGCCAGTCTGACTTTGCCTGCCCCGTCCCGCGCCAGCATCGGAGGTGGCGGAGGTTGCGGCCGGGACTGCCGGCGGCCCACACAAGCTGCTAGGCTTTGCATCGGGGACAAGCTCATGAAGAGGGGGACGACACGCGTGGCACTCAAGGCACCCGGCATCCTGCCGTTCCTGGTCTCGATCATCCTGGCGCTGGCGGTGCTGTTCGCTAGGTACTTCGGCGCCCAGGTGCCGCTCATGACCGGCGAAGCGCCGCAGTTCTATGGCCTGCTCGCCGCCTACGTGATCCTGCTGCTCGGCTGCATCATGCGCGGGCTGTAGGCGTTGACTTCCCTGGAGCGGGGATAGGCGAGCCGGGCGTCGGGTTCGGCGGTCGGGAGCGAACACGCGCCATTGCCTGATGAGCGATGTTGGACTGCCGATTGCTGGCTGCCGATTTCCCACAAGCCCGAGGCGCAGGCTCGCCAGCGTAGGCGTTAATGTGGGGGATCACTCGATTTTCTGTGCCCTTCTGTCGCGCGGCCAACGGCACCCTGGCGGCGAGCCCCAGCATGGTGTGCCTATAGGCGATGACACTACTTCGCGTCGTCTCCGGGTGGATCGCTCGGTTCCGGGCGCAGCGCCGGAGCAAGGAGGTCCTGTTGGCGGTCGCCCTGACCCTTGCTGCAGCGGTTTTCATCGCCGCCACCTTGCTGGGTGAGGAGGCGCATCTCCACGCCAAGCCGCCGTATGCGGCGGCCGACAAATAGCTGCCCTCCTCAAAAGAACGTGTCAGACCATCCCGATCAGACCTGGCGCGTGACGACTACTGCGCGGTCCAGCCTCCGTCGATGGTATAGTTGGCGCCGGTGATGGAGCTGGCCTCTTCGCCGGCCAGGTACACCGCGAGCGCGGCCACCTCGTCCGCGGTGACGAAGCGATTGGTGGGCTGGCGCGTGAGCACCAGACGCTTGGCCGCCTCCTCGGAGATGTTCTCCGACTTGGCGAGGTCGGGGATCTGCTTCTCCACCAGCGGCGTCCACACGAACCCTGGCGAGATGGCGTTAGAGGTGATGCCCATCTCAGCCAGCTCAAGGGCAACCGTCTTGGTGAAGCCGGCAAGGCCGTGCTTGGCCGACACGTAGGCGCTCTTGAAAGGCGAGGCGCGCAGCGAGTGCGCCGAGCAGATGTTGATGATGCGACCCCACTTGCGCCGCTTCATGCCGGGCACGGCGGCGCGCGTGGTGTGGAACGCGGCGGTGAGACCGATGGCGATGATCGCATCCCATTGCTCGATGGGGAACTCCTCCACCGGCGCCACGTGCTGGATCCCGGCGTTGTTGACGAGGATGTCGACCGCGCCCAGCTCCTTCTCGGCCTTGGCGATCATGTCGGCGATCTGGTTGTGACGCAGCATGTTGGCGCCGTCGAAGAGGACGCGCGTGCCGTGCGCGGCGACCGCTCCAATCGCCCGCTCGATATCCTTCTCCTCGCCCAGGCCGTTGACGACCACGTTGGCTCCGGCCGCCGCCAGGGCGCGCGCGATGGCGTGCCCGATGCCCGACGTGGACCCGGTGACGATGGCGGAACGACCTTTGAGCGACATGGATCGAGACCTCGGTTTGCAGTTCGCGTAGGCGCACCGGCCCGCCGCTCCTCGGCCACGCGGATGAGGCGGGGCCGAGCCGACCGACACCGCCGGCGGGATCTAAAAAATGCTAGGTCGCGAGCCGCGCCAGCGCCATCTCGCGCAGCACGCGGTTTTCCAGCTCGGCGTCATCGAGGCGGATCTTGACGAGATCGCCGATGCTGACGATGCCTACCATGACACCATCCCGCAGCACCAGAACGTGCCTGACGCGGTTGTCGGTCATGATCTGCAGGACGTGGGCTACGGTGTCTTCGGGGCTGCAGGACGGCGCTGGCGTTAGCATTGCCCGCCCCACGGGCAGCTCCAGGGCGGCGGCGCCCTTCCGCGCCACGGCGCGCACCAGCTCCCGGTCGGTGAAGATCCCGAGCATGCGGTCGCGATGATCCACGACCACGACGGAGGCGATCGCGCGCTCGTCGAACAGCTGGGTGACGTGGTCGAGCCGAATATCGGGCCAGACGGTCACGACGTGACCGCCCTTATCCGCGAGGACATCCCTGATTCGCACGGAGCGAGCCTCCTGCAAAGGCGCTACGCCCCCGTCGGCACGGCCGTCGGCCGTACTCCCAGCCGTACTCCCATGAGCATTTCACCACGACCGGATGGCGCCGTGGCGTATCGGCCGCATTAGGGTTACCGACCCGAGGTGAGCTATCGGCAGGCGTCTGGACAGGCCGGAACCCAGCCCCTATAAAGCGCCGCCCTCCAGCGCAAACCGGATTGCCCAGGTAGCTCAGTTGGTAGAGCACGTGACTGAAAATCACGGTGTCGGTGGTTCAATTCCTCCCCTGGGCACCACGTTGAAATCACACGATAATTCGCCGATTTTGCGGGGGTCACTTCGAGGCTATGTTTGAGGCCCGAGTCAGCATCGAGTCAGCACCATCTGCGAACATCCGCCACCTCCGGCCCGTGTCGCTAGCCCGAAGCTCTCGGGCTGAGCACTCATTCGGGGGGCGGTGAGCGTGCGCCGTTCCGCCACAGGCCTGCGACTCGTGGCTGGCCAGCAACGCCGCGGCCGCCCGGCGCTTGCGGCTGGCCGCTCCTCGACCGCCCTGCCACCATCATCGAGCGCCAAAGGGCCATAGCAAACCAGTTCATTTCAGTTCATTTCAGCGCGCCAAGAGACTTGGCAACCCACGTTTCAAGCGCCGCTCCGGCGCAGAAACCACCCGGCGATAGCGCGCCGAGCCGGCACAACCTACCGGCGCGGCGCTACGCCTAGCCCGCACCTTGGCGGGCGCCTCGCGGGGCCCTCCTGGGGCCTCCCTTCCAACGTCTCTCGGGCCGTGGTGTGGCGCTCGCGGCCCGACCACCCGCGCTCTTCCCCGGAGGAAAAAAATATGCACCTGCCCCCTTGTGGCGGCTTATGGTGCGCCGCTCGAGCAGCTGCCGGCCGGTCCTGTCGTGTCTGGGTCGTGTACTCAATTGCGTGGATCGATGCTTGCTCACGCCCGTTGGTAACCCGTTGGGGAAATTGACTCGAGTGTAATGCTCCGGTTTCAACGGGTGCTTTGCAAGCTGCGCTGCGAGTTTGAGCAACATAAATCGGCACGAGACTGCCAGAGCTGAGACCGCCTCGAACCGAGCTGGAGCTCTCAGCGATGCATGATCTGCGAGATGCGGTTCTCTTCAAAGGGTGCGGCCGAAGCGGATATGATCGGCACCATCCCGACGATCGATCGCGGGCAGTCACTTCATGGGCTTCTGGCAGGACGACGAGCTGCTGGGCACCTTGCGGGTGGATGTTCGCTTTGAGAGAGAACTTCTCTTACGCCTCCACATTACGCTTTCTGGTTTCGGTTTCTGTCGATAGGTAATAAAAAGCCTCCGGGAGACTATCAACTCATTGGAATTGGCTCAGTCTTTCTTCTTAACGGCACCGGGAGTGCCCAGGACATCTAGCCTCTGTTCTATTCGAGCAATCTGCTCCTCAAGTTCCTTAAAGCGCTTTTGTTCGACGCGCGCCTTACGTAGCCTCAAGATGCTTACAAGGACACGAACAAAAGCCCAGATTCCAATTATGCTGATGAGGATGAGGAGTTCCGTATCCATTTGGCTTACTGCCCTCAAGCCTTCTTCTGTTGTAACTTTTCTAGCCTTTGCTCCCGTCGATCCACGCGCGCCGGCTCGTCTTTGAGCCTATTCGCTGCCTTGACTACGGAGCATATCGAAAGAAAGAAGGTGCTGGGCTCCAACAGCAGCAAGTGCGGCGGAGCCCTTTAAGTCCCTGCAGCTGCTGCACAAGCTCCTCATCGGCGAAAGGGCAGCCGAGGGGCGGGGCGTGGTTGGGCCAGGTTGGAAACGCGATCCTCCCTAGGATGTCGAGTCAATCTCCTGAGCAATCTAAAACGGGCCCAAAGGTATGATCCCTTGAGCCTGATTAGCGGCCCAGGACCTAGGATTCTCCCCTCCTGCCGGCGTCCCGGCTCAGTTGCCGTAATTCTTCTTTAGGTAGTCGGCGATGCTCTTGGCGTCGACGTCGTCGATGGGCGCGCCGTAGGCCTTGATCATCTTGGTCACCTCGGCGTCCCAGAGCGCGGTTGGGAACGGCGAGTTCATCTCGATGTAGTCAAGGCTGTGACAGGCGGCGCAGTTGGTCTCCACCTTGTCGAGCCCCGGCGCTCTCTTCAATTGCACCGGCTTCTCATCGGCCGCGGTCGAAACGGCGAGCATCGCCGCTGCGAGAGCCACCAGGACAGTACGCATAGCGGGCCCCTCAGATGACCGACAGCCAGACACTGTGCATGACATTGTGGTGGTAGCCGGCCGGATTAGCGATCAGCGCTGCCGTCTGGGTGGCGCCGATGGTGTTGATGGCGCGCGCCATCACTGTCTGCCGGCCCTTGTCTTTGAGCCGGAAGCTCCAGGTGCGGAAGGCATAGCGGCCCAGATCGGGCCCCAAGGTCGCGGCCGACCAACTCATGCCGCCGTCGCGCGAGACCTCCACGGCGCGAATGCCGTAGCCACCATCCCAGGCGACACCGCCGACCGGGCTGCCGGCTTGCACCTCTGCGCCGTCCCTATGGCTGGTCACGAGCGAGTTGACCACCATCTCTGTGATGGGCGTGTTGGCTGCGGTATCCTGCGACGTGAAGCGGGTCACCAGCGGGAAACGCCCGAGCGGGATGCGATAGGCGCTGCTCATCCAGAAGTTGGCCTCCGGCCGGAGCAGCGCTCGAATGGTGGTCAGATGCTTCATCCAGTAGGTGCCGGTCCAGCCGGGCACGACGAGGCGAACCGGAAAGCCGTTGAAGTGCGGGAGCGGCTGGCCGTTCATCTCGTAAGCGACCAGGGTGGTGTCCTCGACTGCCTTCCACACCGGTAGGCTTTTGACGAAATCCGGCGTCTTGTCAGCGACCGGGCCGTCGGCGCCTTCGAAGGCGATCTCCACCGCCTCCTTCTTCACGCCGACCTGATCGAGCAGGTCCTTGAGGCGGACGCCCTTCCAGCGGGCGCACCCCATGGCGCCGTAGGCCCACTGCACGCCCGGCACGTGGGGCTGGAACAGCCCGCGGCGGTTGCCCGAGCATTGATTGACAGCCACCACTTCGACCGGCGGCAGCGCTTTCAACTCGTCCAGCGTCAATTGCGCCTGTCCGTTCGCGCCGTCGCCGCCGACGGAGAGCCTCCAGCTCTTGGCATCAACCTCGGGGATGAAGGCCAAATGGTAGCGAACGAAGAACGCGTCATTGGGCGTGATCGCCTCTCGGAAGTACTCGATGGGCGTCTCATAGTTCGGTGGCCGATAGGTGAGCTTGATGAGCGGCTTCTTGCCGGGCAGTGAGTCCAGGACCGCGCTGGCGCGCGTGCCTTCCGGTAGCTCGGGGGCCAGCTCCGGGCCTGCGGCGCGGGCTGAGGGAAGCACGGGTAGGCCGCCTGCCATGGTTGCTCCGGCAGCAATCGACCCGCCGACGAAGTGACGTCGGGTGAGCGCGCGCATGTTTCCTCCTCAATGGCATCTCTTGGAATAATTTTACCGTTCCCGACGGCAGAGGAAAAGTCTGGGCCTGCTGTGGTGGTGCGCTTGGCCGTGGCCGATCGGCAGCTCGACCGGCCAGGTCACACCTTGACCAACTCGCGCGGGTATCCGAGACGGGTATCCGCGCGAGCCTTGGCGCGCCCGCCGGAAGCTCGTGACTTGCCACGAGCCTCCTTGAGCACGGCAACACACCCAGGCCCACCCCCACTCCTCTCATACCAGCGCATCCAAGGTTTTGACCTCCATGATCCAGGGGTGTGAGCACAGCGAGGTGATGCCGCCGCTCTCGGCGCGGAGGCGGTTCCAGGCTTTGCAGGCGGCGTCGGCGATGGCGTGGTCGTCGTTGTGCAGCCGCAAAGAGGGGAAGCTCCTTCATGTACTCCCACACCCACTCGACGGGGGTGAGCTCGGGTGAGTAGGACGGCAGCGGGACGAGCGTGATGTTGGCCGGCACCCGCAGGGCATGCGCGCCGCGCCAGCCGGCTTGGTCGAGGATCAGGACGACGTGCTCGTCGTTGGCGATGGTTGCGGCGAACTGGTCGGGGACTCCTGCATCGCCTCGGTGTCGGCGTACGGCAGCATAGGGCGAAGGCATTATCGGTGCCGGGCTCGACGGCCGCGAAGATGTAGGCGAACGTGAAGCGCTTATCGCACATGCCCGGAGGCCGCTCGCCGCGCTTCCACCAGACGCGACACACGCGCCCCTTCTGGCCGATGCGGGACTCGTCCTGAAGTTGCGGGGCTCTTTTTAAAGGCCTCCTGCGAGGCCGGGTCTTTGTGCGGGTGGCTGGGGCGCGCCTTCTGTCGCGACAAGCCGATCTTTCGCAGCGGACGCCCCATCGTTGCGCAATGCATGGTCTTGCCGAACCGCTGCTCGCAGATCCGCACCAGGTCCTCGCGCGTGAAAGCGCGGATCCCATCCCTCTGGGGGTCGGGCCCCGCCAGCACGATGGCGTAAAGCTCGGCTAGCGCGTCGGCCCCCAGCCGCGGTGAGCGGCCACTGCGCAGCGGCCGGCATCTCCTACAGCAGCGTCCAGCGCATCTGGCGCGCGCATGGGCACCAGCCGCATCGGGTCGAGACCTTCAAGATCTCGCGCGACAAGAACTTCCCCGCCAAGATCCGGGACGTGGTCGGGCTGCGCGCCGTTCAAGTTCTCCAACTGGAGTTGGATCGCCAGATCGTCGCGCGGTTTCCGCCACTGCAATCTCCAAGTGTTGCCGATGCGACGTACAGCGGGAATATCTTGGCCACGAGAGGAACGATGACCTCATATTCGACTTGAATGCGCCGCCTCGTGCGCACTAGCTTCTATGCTGACTGTTGGACTTGGCTCGGGGGTCACGCTCATTGGAGCATTTGGTAGCCATCGCAATCGGCTACCAAGGCCACTTCTTTCGCGCGGAGGACAGAGCCAATGCAGTTTCGTCGAGCTCTGACTATCGCCCTTGCCGGACTGGCGTCGATCATCGGCGTGGCCGCCCTCGCGCAGGATGCGCGCAAAGCCGCCCGCAACAAGCTGAACGAGAACACAGTGTTCCTCGCCGGCGGAACTGCCGGGGCCACCTTTAACACCCTCGCCAACGAGATCGCTCTGGTGGTGAGCGACGACAACCTGCGCGTAGTGGCGGTGTCCACGTCCAACGCCGTGCAGAACGTCCGCGATCTCGTGTACCTAAGGAGCATCGACGTCGCGTTCACGAAAATCGATGTCCTCAACAGGCTCCAGACAAGTGGGGAGCTGGGCCCGGATCTCAAGCGCCAGATCGTCTACATCGCGCCCCTTACAACCGAGGAGTTCCACATTCTGGCCCGGCCCGAGATCAAGAGTGTGGAGGACCTGAAGGGCAAGAAGGTGAGCTTCCACATTTTGGGCGGCTCAGTCTCCACATTGGCGACGGAGGTTTTCGAGACGCTCGGTATCAAGGTGGAGGCCATCCATTCTTCGCAGCCCGAGGCCATTGCCAAGATGCGCCGGAAGGAATTGGACGCCACGATATGCGTCTGCGCGAAGGTCGTCTCCGCGTATCTGGACGTGAAGCCGGAAGAGGGCTTCAGGTTCCTCGATGTGCCTTATCTGCCGGCCATGGAGGCCGTATTCCTGCCGGGCAAGATCACGGATGAGGACTACCCGAACGTCTTAGCCAAGGATACCAAGGTCAACACCATCGCCGTATACAACATGCTTGTGACCTTGAACTGGCCGAAAGGCTCGGAGCGCTATAACAGGACTGCGAGGTTCGTGGACGCGTTCTTCTCCAAGCGCGAGAAGTTCCTGAAGCCTCCGTGGCAGAAGTCATGGAAGGAGGTGAACTTCGCCGGCAAGGTGCCGGGGTGGAAACGGTTCGCCCCGGCCCAGGAATGGCTCGACCGGCGCGAGCGGGAGGCGTCCAAGACGGGCGCGAGCTTCGGCCAGTCGCTGGACGATAAGGCGGGGCCAGCAGGACAGGGGCGCGGGGTCCCCCAGGCCGAGAACGAGCGCGTGTTCCGGGAGTTTCTGGAGTGGTCGCGCAAGCGCGGGCGCTAATTAGGGGTCCCGCGGATCTCGATCTGCATGTGGTCGTCGACAGCTCCTGCACGCATAATATATCACCCCGCGCCGCGACGCTGCCGTGCGACTGCACAGCACTCAACCGGCGCATCCTTGAACTGACAAGGAGGGCGGGCCGCCCCTCATCGAGCGCCTGCCCGCGCGGGCTGCGGCTCGACCCCGCCATGGCCCGGCACCCATGGTCCGGCCGGAAATCAATTCGTTGACAAGCCAAGGCCCTCAGCCTGTCGGAGTGTCCCGCCTTATCCCACGGGCTGGGCACTGATGTATTCGGCAGGCGCAGGCCCATGAGCGGTGTGATATCTAGGTCACACTACCACTCAAAAATCGCGGTGGTGTCGAACACGGTGCAGCCCGCAGGAGGCCTTCGCGGTCGGCCGACAAGACGTCTGCTGCCAATACCAGATCGGCAACCTGGGCAACGTGGGCAACAGCTTGCGGGGCCGCGATTCAGCTGACGGATCCTGATCTTAGCAATGGCGGCCTGGTGCTGGCCGCGCGCCCTGGCCGCCTCTGGCCATCCCGGCCGCGTTTTCTGGAGACGCTGAACGGCGGATTGCAGCGTACGGTCGGATTGGTCGATCTATTCCACTGGGCGAAAAATAATCCGCTTCGAGCCGAACGCGGCACTAGGCGGTTGCGCTGCGTTGCAGCAATATTGGTCGATGCGCGCGGGCGTCTTCAGACCGGCGATGTCGCACCCCGGCAATGTTTCGGCTCTCGAGCAGCCGATCCTCACCGGCGCCGTTCGCGCGCGGCAGATCGCTGCGGTCATTGGCAAGACCGAGAGCGAGGCCCCGCGCCACCGCGGCGCTCCGGGCGAACCGGCTCAAGGCGTGCCTGGCGACACGCCCGTCTTCGTGTGGGGCGGCGCCGAGCATCAGGGGCCCGACGGCTGCGTCCTGATCGCGGTTACTGCCGAAACACCGGTTACCAGCAGGAGTACGTCATGCGCATCGTGATCATCGGTGCCGGCGTGGCCGGCTGCATCCTCGCGCGCTCCCTGTCGCGCCTTCGAGGCGCCGAGGTCGTCTGCCTGGAGCGCGTGAAGGCCAGCGAGTACTTCGATTGCGGCACCGGACTCAACATCGGGCCTAATGGCGTCAAGGCGCTGCGCGCGCACGATCCAGACCTCGCTGAGGCTGTCAGTGCCCTGAGCTTCCCCTGGCGTAGCTGGAAGGTGTCGCTGACCGATGGCACCCCGCTCTTCGACCTGGCACTCACGCAAGTGGCCGACACCGAGGGCTGGCGCATCCCCTGGTCTGAGTTCTACCGCGTGCTGCGCGAAGCCGCTGCTCCCGCCATCACCTACGGCTGCACCATCACGCACGTGGCCCCGTGCGAACGCGATACCGAGAGGACCTGCATCGAGTGGCTGGAGGACGGTGTGGAGAAGCGCCTGGACGGGGTGGATCTGCTGGTCGCCACTGACGGGCGCTACTCGCAGGTGCGGTGGACGATCTCTGGCGCCCCCGCCATGCGGCCTGTGGGCGTGGCGATCTCGCGCGCGCTGGTGCCCGATACCAGCGGCGGTCTGATCGACGACTACGAGCAGTGGTTCAACGGCCCCAACCGCCTCCTCGGCTTCCGCGTGCCGCCGGCACACATCTATGCCACCTGCACCTTCCCGATCCCGCCCCACGAACCCATCCCGGAGGCGCTCAAGCGGGCGGAGGCCATCCGCGCGATGTATGTCCCGCCGAGCGGCAAGCTCAGCGCCCCGGCGCAATGGATGCTCGATGCGCTCTGCTCCCACGCCGCCGACCTGCACTGGGCGCGCATGCAGTGGCACTGTCTGCGCTACGCCGACCCGGACTGGAATGTCCTTTATTTGGGCGATGCTGCCCATGGAATGGTCCCCACGCTCGGTCAGGGCGCCACCCAGGCCATCGAGGACGCCACGGTTGCCGGCGACATTATCACGCAGGAGTGGGCGAGCGAGCGCCGCAATCCTCGCCACTGGCTGCGCCAGATCTCACACGCACGCTCGGACCGAGTGCACTTTGCCATGCAGCTCTCCTTGGAGGCCACCGACACCATGCTGGAGGGAGCCGACCCGGTGGCAGGCACCTTGCGGAAGCTGAAACCTGGGTTCTTGGCCAAGCTGCGTGCCCTCTACTGCGATGTGACGGGGAAGGCGGCTCGCGAGGATTTTCACGAGCTTGCTGCAGGGAGCCTGGTGGCATGAAGCCGCCAGTCCAAAGTTTCAGCCTCACCTCGCCGCTTCCCGGGGCCCAGAAGCTTGGCGGCGACGCGCGGGGCGCAAAGGCACCAGTGTTGCCTCCGGCTGGCCGAGGCCCATCCGAACGCATGGCCTCCCACGGGCGCGCAATCAGATCGGCGGTGTGCGGCATGACCTCTGGTGCGACTGTCGAGGCGTTCGGTCGACCCTACCCGCGCATTTGCGGGCCGAACCTTAGTATGGTGATTGACCTTCGAATCGGTGCTCGTCGCATTTCGGACCAACACTCTCCGCGGTCGCTTTCCGTGACGGTCGCGTCCGGCGGTGGCGACGTGTCCGCTGCCCGAGCGATCCGTTCGGGGCTGCGTCCTGGGTCATTTGGTGGATCGGTGTGGGTTTTTGCTTGTTGAGCTTGGTATCATTCAAAGCTTGGCATTCTTTCAATGGCCGCCACCCGGTTCACCGCGTGCCGTACGCCCTGTCGCTGGCGTCGCCCAAGCCTGGCACGATATAGCCACGCGCATCGAGGGTGGCGTCGATGGCGGCCGTCCAGATGGGCACGTCGGGATGCAGGCCACGCGCGCGCTCGAAGCCCTGGGGCGCGCCGAGCAGCGCGACGAGGCGGATATCGGCCGCGCCGGACTCCTTGAGGCGGTCGATGGCGGCCACGGCGGTGTTGCCGGTGGCGATCACCGGGGACACCACGATGACGAGCCGCTCGGCGAGGTCGGCGGGCGCCTTGAAGAAGTACTCCACCGCCGCAAAGGACTGGGGCTCGCGGTAGAGGCCAACGTGCGCAACGCGCGCGCTGGGCACGAGGTCGAGCATGCCTTCGACGAAGGTCACGCCGGCACGCAGCACGGGGGCGAACACCAACTTCTTGCCGGCGATGCGGCGCGCCGTGGTGCGGATGAGCGGCGTCTCGATGTCCACCTCCGTGAGCGGCAGGTCGCGCGTCACCTCGTAGCACAAGAGCATGCCGATCTCCTTGAGCAGCTCGCGGAAGGACTTGGTTGAGCGAACCTTGTCCCGGATCAGGGTCAGCTTGTGCTGGACCAGCGGATGCTCGACCACGGTGACGCCATCCATGGCATGGCTCCTCTACGGATCAGAAAACCGTGCCGTCGCTGACGACCGCCAGCGGCGGCGCACCATCCGGCCGCAGCCTAAGGGCAATCTGCCGACCCGCGGCCCAGGTGCCTGCCTGCAGGGCCTTCGCAAGCGGCAGCATCTCGGCGCTCATCCCCAGCCGCGCCCGCACGATGGCCGCCAGGCGGTCGAGCAGCGCCACGGTGAGCGCCCGCCATTCCACAACCAGGGTCGTGTCAAGCCCGTGCGCAACCAGGGCCTCTCCTTGATCGCGCAGGGCGAGCACACCGGTATCGATGAACAGCCCGCCGTTGCGATATTCGGCAAGGCCCGTGAGGCCATCGATACCGGTCACGGCAAGCCCCGCCCACTCAAGCGGCTCCAGCAGGGAATAGGTGAGCCACTGCGAGAGCTTGTGCAGCGGCATCAGCCCCGACGTGGCGTCATCGCAGCTGAGCGCCGGATGGCGCCAACAATCGCCGAGGGGGAAGCCGTCCAGCTCCAGGCGCGACGGCCAGATCTGCCCCAGGTGCCTGAGCACCGTCGACAAGACCGTAGGCGCTGCAACGGACCGATCGCCGGCGCTTGCGATCAGGTGGTCGAACAGCCCGCCCGGTCGCGGGCCGTCGGCGTTGGCGAAAACCTCAGGCGTGGCGGCCACGGTCGCCCCGAGCCGGCGCAGCAACGCCACACGTCCCTCCACGCCCAGCAGCGGATTGCCCACACCGACCTGGAAGTGGCGGCCTAGGGTCTCGCGGGTCATGGCCTGAAGAGCGGCGGCATCCACGCGCAGCGGTCGGCGCGGATCGGACGAGAACGCCCCCGCGGCAAACATGTCAAGGCTGGCAAGCGCCAGGCCCTCGGAGCGCCCGACGCGGGCGCCGCTTGCGGGATCGCGGTACGCCCAGTAGGGCCCCGCGCCGGCGTCGAGAACAACGCTGACGGTCGCGAGATCGAAGGTTGCCCTGGCCCGCTCGTAAGCATCGCGCCAGGGCTGCCCGCACGCGATCCGCTCCCACCGGTCCTCGCCGTTGACCACGAAATGGCGCCAGCGCGAATGGAAGGGCACGTCCAAATCCGGGTAGGAGCGGCGCGTGACCCCGATCACCAGATCGGCGGCGTCCTGAAGGCGCGCCAGATCGATAGAGAAATGATCGAGCTTCCCGTCGAGCCCCAACGCCAGCAGGCGGTGCGCGCGCTCGCGCACCGCCTGGGCGCTCAAGAGCGAAAGGGCTGCTGCCGACATGGACAGCATAGGGGTTCCTATGAGGCCAATGCGATCTGCGGAGCCGGTGTCAGCTCTTGTCGAGGGCGCGGCCGACGGTGCCCCCCGGGTCCTGCGCCACCGCCATGGGTGCGCTGTAATAGCCGGCGGCCTTCTTGGCGACGATCTCCACCCGGGCGTCGGCGGGCACGAGTTCGTCCGGGATCGGCACCCGCTCGACGATCTCGACGCCATGGCCAACGAGCGCATCGTGCTTCATGTCGCTCATGGACACGAAGCGGTCGATGCGCTTCAGCCCTAGCCAGTGGATCACATCGGGCATCAGCTGCTGGAAGCGCGCGTCCTGCACGCCCGCCACGCACTCGGTGCGTTCGAAGTAGGCGCTGGCCGCATCGCCGCCGCGCTTGCGCGCGTTGTAGACGAGGAACTTGGTGACCTCGCCCAGCGCACGGCCTTCCTTGCGGTTGTAGACGATGACGCCGAGCCCGCCCCGCTGTGCCTCGCGCACGCATTCCTCGATGCCGTGCACCAGATAGGGCCGGCAGGTGCAGATGTCGGACCCGAACACATCGGAGCCGTTGCACTCGTCGTGAACGCGACAGCTGATGCGCGTGGCCGGGTCGGCGAGCTTCGCCACATCGCCGAACAGGTACACCGTGGTGCCGCCAATGGGCGGCAGGAACACGGAGAGATCCGGCCGCGTAACCAGCTCGGGGAACATGCCCGCGGTCTGCTCGAACAGCGTGCGCCGCAGGCCCCCTTCGGTTGTGGCGAAGCGCTCGGCGATGCCGGGCAGGTACCACACCGGGTCGATGGCGGCCTTGACGACCGAGACCGCGCCATTGTCGTGCAGCACCACGCCGTCGCTCGCCAGGCGGCCAGCCGTCATGGCATGCCGGATCTCTGAGATATCGAGCCGGGCGCGTGTGACCGCGATGCTGGGCCGGATGTCGGTGCCCTGGGCAATCTCCGGCCCGAAGGAGGCGGCGGCCATATGGCCCCAGGGGTCCAGCGACACGATGGTGCTCACGCCGCTCCACTGCGCGAACGGCCCGACGGCAACGGCCGGCTCGGTGTTGGCGAGATCGGGCAACCGCAGCGGGTTCAAGGCGCCGGAGGAAACCGCCAGCGCGCGGTAGAGCGCGTAGGAGCCGCCGTGGGTGCCGATCACGTTGCGGTCCTGCGGGCGCGACACCGTGCCAATGATGGGCCCGCGCTCGCGCGCAGAACCCGCACCCCAGGTGACGGGAAAGCGCGGCTTGGCGCCTGGCGCGGGATGCGACGTGAGGCGGATGTGATCGGTGCGGTTCATCACCTGGGTCGGACCCCCGAAAAAGCCGATGGCCCGCCGTAAGACGGGCCTTCAGATCGGCGCTGCGAGGTTTTAGGTGCCGCGCCGCTTGGCGGAACACGCTAACAAACAACGATACCCCCTTCCGCTCCGGCATGCAAAGGTGGCTGCGCAAGGTGCCGCCGCCTTGTGTCTCCGGCGCCACGAGCGCCCAAGCAGGGCAAGCGTGGGTCAGAATGCGGCGGCGGTGAACGAGCCTTGATCGCGCCTTACGCTAGGGGCGAACTTGGCGAGGTCTCACGCCGGCGCTGCTGCGCCTTCCCTCCGGTCGCTCCCCTTGATGGAAGACCCAGATTTCCTGATCATTGGCGGAGGCACCGCGGGTGCCGTCCTCGCCGCGCGCTTGTCGGAGGACCTCGTCACGCGTGTCCTCCTCCTCGAGGCGGGCGAGGACACGCCGCCCGATGCGGTTCCCGCCGACATCGCCGACACGTTCCCGCGGTCGTCGCTCAATCCCGCCTACGTCTGGCCTTCCCTGCAGATGACGCGCCGCAAGGGCGAGAGCCC